>CANMPU010000001.1 GCA_947499755.1 Betaproteobacteria bacterium
CTAGAGCAGGCGTTAGAAATTCTTACGCTCAAGAGTGGCAAGAGCGCTGTTACAAAAAAAAGCACCCGCAAAAAAAGCGCTACAAAAGCCAAGCCACGAGCAAAGAAAAAAATTGCTTAACTAAACGTCCAAGTTTTTCACACCGAGAGCGTTGTTTTCAATAAAGGCTCTTCGTGGTTCGACAACATCCCCCATCAATGTCGTAAATATCTCGTCCGTGGCGATTAGGTCTTCAACCTGAGTACGTAACAATCTTCGCGTCTTGGGGTTCATTGTGGTATCCCACAATTGTTCAGGATTCATCTCGCCCAATCCCTTATAACGTTGTATAGAAACCCCCTTCTTTACTTCTTCTAATAGCCATTGTAGTGCCTCGCTAAGATCGCTAATGTGGTGCTGATGGTCCCCTTTGGAAACATAAGCACCCTTTCCTAACAATCCATTGAGTAATTGCGCCGTTTTTTTGATCTGATCATAGTCGCCGCTATCTATAAAATCCTTATTTATACAGCTAGAACGCACGTTTCCGTGCTGTAAACGCCGTATTCTTAGGAGAAATTCTTCTCGTTTACTATCAAATTCTGTTTCTATTTTCACGTCACTATCATTTAGCGCTTTCATCAAACTAACGGCGCTGTTATTGCTCTCCACCTCGCTAGACAAATTAATATCTGGCCGCTTAAGCAACGCATACAGCACTGCCTTATCTACAACCCGGCTTACACGCTCAACAATGGCTTCGGCTAAAAAATACTCTTTCGCTAACTGTTCGAATGCATCCTTGCTTAGCGCGGCCTCACCCTCCTTAGAAATGAGCGCGGCGTCTTTTAACGCTAATCGCAACAAATATTGTTTTAGTTCGTGGTCGTCCTTTAAATACCGTTCTTCTTTGCCGTGTTTCACTCTAAAAAGTGGTGGTTGCGCAATATAAATGTGTCCTTGATCAACCAACTCTGGCATCTGCCGATAGAAAAAAGTTAATAGCAAGGTTCGAATATGTGAACCATCAACGTCCGCATCCGTCATGATGATGATCCGATGGTAGCGCAGTTTCTTCGGGTCGTATTCGTCTTTTCCTATACCTGTTCCTAGCGCTGTAATTAGCGTCGCAATCTCTTGGGACGAGACGAGTTTATCGAATCGAGCGCGCTCTACGTTTAGAATTTTGCCCTTTAGCGGCAATATCGCTTGAAATTTTCGGTCGCGCCCTTGTTTCGCGGAGCCACCTGCAGAGTCCCCCTCGACCAAATAAATTTCACAAAGCGATGGGTCTTTTTCCTGGCAATCCGCCAATTTACCGGGCAACCCGAGCCCGTCTAACACCCCCTTGCGTCGCGTTAATTCTCGCGCCTTACGCGCCGCCTCGCGCGCCCGCGCGGCGTCAATTATTTTACCGACAATACTTTTTGCTTCGCTGGGTTTCTCTATTAAGAATTCCGCTAGTTTTTGCGACACGACCTCCTGTACTACCGGCTGTACCTCGCTTGAAACCAATTTGTCTTTCGTTTGCGAAGAGAACTTAGGCTCTGGTACTTTTACAGACAATACGCAGGTCAACCCTTCGCGCATATCATCACCGGTTGTTTCAACCTTGGCTTTCTTCGCGGTCTCTTCTTTTTCTATGTAGCTATTGATAGTGCGCGTCATGGCGTTACGCAACCCCGTCAGGTGGGTTCCACCATCACGTTGTGGAATATTATTAGTAAAACAGTGGACGTTTTCGGTGTAGGAATCGTTCCATTGCATGGCGACCTCTACGATCGTGCCATCTTTTTCGCCTATCGCGTGAAATACGTTCTTATGTAAAACCTGCTTTGCCCGATTCATATACTCCACAAATGCTTTCACGCCGCCAGAATATGCAAAAAGCTCGCTTTTACCTTCGCGCTGATCAACTAGCTCAATCTTGACGCCGTTATTAAGAAACGATAATTCTCTTAGGCGCTTCGCCAGAATTTCATAATGAAACTCTACGGTGCCGAAGATTTCTTTGTCGGCTAGAAAATGAACTTCTGTTCCGCGCTTTTCCGTTTTACCGCTTATTTTTAGCGGAGCGATCGGAGCCCCGTGTTTGAATTCAATCACGTGCGTATGGCCGTCACGGCGAATAGTAAGACGAAGCCATTCTGACAACCCGTTTACGCACGAGACTCCAACGCCATGGAGGCCGCCCGAAACTTTGTAAGAATTCTGATCGAACTTACCCCCCGCATGCAGCTCCGTCATCGCGATTTCCGCGGCGGAGCGCTTGGGCTCATGATCATCGTCGTCTTTAATCCCCGTAGGAATACCGCGACCATTATCGCTTACTGAGATTGAGTTGTCCGTGTGAATACACAAACGAATATCGTCACAGTACCCTGCTAAGGCCTCATCGATAGCGTTGTCAACCACCTCGAAAACCATGTGGTGTAACCCTGTGCCATCGGAAGTGTCTCCAATATACATGCCGGGGCGCTTACGAACAGCTTCTAGTCCTTTTAACACTTTAATACTGTCGGACGTATACTCCGCCGCTTTTGATGCCGTGTTACGTTTTTCTTCCATTGGGTCAGTTTGTTTATTAGTTAAATGCGCATTGGCATTACAACGTATTTAAAATCGGGACTACTTGGTATAGTAAGCAAGGTACTACTATTGGCATCGCCGAATGCGCACGTAACACGTTCACTTTCTACGTTATTTAAAACATCGAGCAAATAGGTAATATTAAAACCAATATCTAGCGGTTCGCCGTTGTACTCTATGTTCAATTCCTCTCTTGCTTCTTCCTGCTCGCTGTTGTTACATACGACGGTTAGCAAGTTTGGCGTTAGCACCCAGCGCACGCCACGAAATTTTTCGTTGGATAGAATCGCGGCTCTCTGCAGCGCCTGAAGTAATTTTATTCGTTCTACACTGAAATTCTTAACGTAGCTAGTTGGTACTACTTTCTTATAGTCGGGAAATTTACCGTCAACAATCTTACTCATAAGGGTTATGTTTGAGAAACTAACCTTAACTTGATTGTGTAGTAACTCTATCTCTACCGTGTCCTCGGTATCGGAGAGCAGCTTTACCATTTCTTGAACCGCCTTTCTCGGTAATATGACCTCACCCTTGTCGTGTGCCTGCCCCAAACCTAGACTAGCAATACTCAACCGATGTCCATCTGTAGCAACTGCGGTAATCAGGCCGCCTTCTATCAAAAACAACATTCCATTTAAGTAATAGCGTATATCCTGTTGCGCCATGGAAAACTGTACTAATGTTAATAAGTTTTTTAGCTCCTTTTGCTTTAAAACAATCCTAGACGGATTACTAGCTGGTTCCATTAACCGCGGGAAATCATCTGCTGGCAAGGTCTGAAGGTTAAATTTGCTAGATCCTGAGCTGACCTTAAGTCTATTATCTGTGCTCTCTAGGGTAATCACTTCGTTTTCTGGAAGAGTTCTAAGTATGTCAAGTAGCTTTTTCGCTGAAACTGTTACCGAATAATCTTTTGTTTTTGTAACAGGACTGGTAGCGGAGACTTGAATCTCTAGGTCTGTGGCGACCAAGGTTAAGCAGTCGCCTTTAATTTCCAAAAGTACGTTTGAAAGTATAGGTAGGGTATGTCGTCGTTCGACAATCCCCGTAACTGCTTGGAGTGGTTTTAGAATTGTTTCTCTACTAAGCTTAAGCAGTTCCATATTAAATAACCTTAATAGTTAAGCGTTGTGGACATGTGTACTTTAGTGGAATATCTTTGTGTTATATGTACTTACTTCGCCATGTTTACGGTATAAGTGCTTATAGTTACTGTGCATTGATTGTGCGGTAAAAAGAATTAGTGTTACTTCATTATACTTATGCACAAAATATACAAAATAGCTAACCGCGTAAAATCTGCATAAGGGTACCAAAATCCCGCAAAATGTCGGCGTTTAGTGTTTTAAGCTCGGCAATTTTTCTGCAAGCATGTATGACGGTTGTGTGGTCGCGTCCGCCGAAGGCCTCGCCGATATCAGGCAAACTTAGCTGGGTCAATTCTTTCGTAAGCGCCATGGCCATTTGTCGCGGTCTTGCCACGACGCGTGAACGTTTTTCTGAATACATCTCTGAAACTTTAATTTTGTAATAATCCGCCACAGTTTTTTGAATATTTTCTATCGAAATCTGTCTGTGTTGCGCAGCAAAAAGATCTTTAAGAGTCTCCTTGCATAATTCTATAGATAAGGGCTGACCGGAAAAGCGAGAATAAGCGAGTATGCGTTTCAGAGCACCCTCAAGCTCGCGTACGTTAGACTGGACATGTTTAGCAATGAAAAAAGCAATGTTTTCATCTAAGCTAATCGATTCCGCAAGTGCTTTTCGAATTAGGATCGCTACGCGCATTTCGAGCTCTGGAGGCTCGACAGAAACCGTCAAGCCCCATCCCAACCTGGAGATTAGCCGGTCTTCTATACCAGATATATCTTTATGGAAAGTATCGCAGGTAATGATGAGCTGTTTATGCGCCTCTGTTAGGGCATTGAACGCATAAAAGAATTCTTCCTGAGTTCTGTTCTTGCCGCTGAAGAACTGTATATCATCAATAAGTAAAATGTCTAAGGAGTGGTAGTATTTTTTGAACTCGTCGAATGCTTTATGTTGGTATGCACGAACGACATCTGAGACATATTGCTCCGCGTGGATGTAACGGACACGAGCAGCGCTATTTTTCTCGTAGGCGAGGTTACCAATAGCCTGAATCAGGTGTGTTTTTCCTAATCCGACACCGCCATAAACAAAAAGAGGGTTGTAAGCGGTACCAGGGTGTTCCGCTACTTGTATCGCTGCCGCGCGCGCAAGCTGATTGGCTTTGCCGGCAACAAACGCATCAAACGTAAGGGCGGGATTCAGTCCATTGCGCGCCGCGGTTTTGGGTGCGCTGCGTATGTGGTGTTGCTGACTAGGTGCAGCAGCCGCGTTAATGGCGGCGAGCGGCGGGGAGTCGGCTAAATTAAGCACGAGTCGACGTGAACCAGAAAAATGGTTTTGTAGCAGGGCCTCAATAGGCGTATTAAACCGGTCCTTGATCCACTGTAGGACAAAGCGATTAGGCGCGGTAATGACAAAATCGTTAGCATCAAGCGCCACGGTCAAGGGCTTAATCCAGGTTTTAAACTGCTGTGTTGTAAGCTCTTTTTCGAAGTGGGTGAGACAGTTGCGCCAAAAAACGTCAATTTCTTCTGACATGCGATAGCTACACAAACTTTAAGTGTGGAATGATTTCCCCTTTAGGGTAAGTATTCTAAAGCTTTTGCCAAAAGTTATCCACAAGACACTGGAAAAAATATACGCATTGACAAGGTAGGGTGTTTGCGTTTGTAATACGTGGTTTTCTTAGAGGTACGATACGCTAACAAGCGCTATCGACAAGGGGCAGTCAAGTGAAAAGAACGTTTCAACCATCAGTGACGAAAAGAAAGCGGACACACGGGTTTCTTGTGCGCATGAAAACGCGGGGCGGTAGAGATGTAATACGCGCGCGCCGAAACAAGGGGCGAGTTCGTCTTTCCGTCTAAGGCAGAAAACCGCCTATTATTTTCCAGAAAACAACGGCTGGGCAGGGCGCGCGGTGCCGCGTGTACAGTGGCGTTCAGGTGGCGCTTGGCGAGCGAACATTATTTAATACAGACGCGCGCTACCCCGGCGGGTTGCTGCCGCCTAGGTCTTGCGGTTAGTAAGCGCGTCGTTGCGAAAGCGGTAACACGTAATTACCTTAAGCGGAAAATTCGCGAGTCGTTTCGACAAAATCAGAAGCGTCTACCGATCGTCGATGTGGTCATTAAGCTAAGCAAGCACCCCAGAGAGCGGGGGCACATTACAAGTGAGCTATCACAGCTCTTAGAGGAGTTAAGTCAGTGTCGCGATTCATGATAGCCCTAATTAAAAGTTACCAGTACGCCCTCAGCCCGCTCTTCGGACCAACCTGCCGCTTTAGCCCTAGTTGCTCCGAATACGCGATTGTTGCATTACAAAAACACGGACCACTCAAAGGCGGATGGCTCACAATTTTGAGGATATCACGCTGCAATCCTTGGAATAGCGGTGGATATGACCCCGCTCCCTAAGAGCTCTATAAATTAATGGATATTCAAAAATTTTTACTGTTACTGGTATTTTGTTTTTCAGGATACCTCTTGGTTGATGCCTGGCAAAAGGAACATCAACCCCTCAATCAATCAGGGCCCACGCCAGCACAACAAAAAGACGCGGACCTGCCGATCTTGGCGCACGAGGGTGTTACAGGCGCAAAAGATAACAGAATTCCAGCAACGACCGTGAAGCAACCCGCGACCGAGAATATCACTGTTAGGACAGATTACTTGGTTGCGCGCATCGGCACGCAGGGCGGCGACATTAACTATTTAGAGTTTACTAAACATCGTGCGGCAGAAGACAAAACGAAAAGTTTCGTGCTGTTACAGGAGGCACAAAGCCACACCTATATAGTACAGAGTGGGCTTGTGGGGAACGAACTACCTAACCACAAGACGATGTACAGTACCGACGGCGTCGACTTTCGGTTGGGCGAAGGGGAAAACGAATTAACGTTACGGTTGCACGCAGAGACTGTCGGGCCGAACAAGGTTACTAAAATCTATACCTTTTATCGGTCGAGCTACCAGGTAAACGTCGCTTATGAAATTACAAATAACGGAAAACAGGAAATAAAAGCCGACCCTTATTACCAGATCGTACGCGATAGCTCAGCACCACTAGGCGACTCTAAGTTAATGCCCACTTACACGGGGATGGCCTATTACTCTGACACGATGAAATATAATAAGGTTAAATTTTCGGATGTAGATAAAAACAAAGCCCCGTCCAGGTCGAGTGCAAACGGGTGGGTTGCGATGGTGCAGCATTATTTTGTTGCGGCGTGGGTATTGCCCGATAAAACGCAAAGAGAATTCTATTTTAAAGCGCAGCCGGAAGGCTTGTATGCGACTGGCGTTATAACGACCGTCGGACCTATTAAAGCTGGCGAAACGCTTACCACACAGGCCACGCTCTACGCTGGTCCAGAAGAACAAGACAAATTAATCGAGGCCGCCCCCGGTTTGGAGCTTACTACCGATTATGGTTGGCTAACGATAATCGCTAAACCGCTGTTCTGGGTCCTTAAGAAAATTCATAGTGTGGTGGGGAACTGGGGGGTCGCCATTATTTTGCTAACGGTGTTGGTTAAGCTAATTTTCTACCCGCTCTCCGCTGCAAGTTACAAATCTATGGCACGCATGCGCGTCTTGACGCCAAAATTACAAAAGCTGAGAGAGCAATATGGGAGCGATAGACAAAAGCAACATCAAGCTATGGTCGAGTTATATCGCACCGAGAAAGTTAACCCACTGGGCGGGTGTTTGCCAATCGTGGTCCAAATCCCGGTATTTATTGCTTTGTATTGGGTATTGCTCGCGGCCATTGAGCTTAGGCACGCGCCATTCTTTTTGTGGATTCAGGACCTGGCGGCGCAAGACCCCTACTATATTCTCCCAATTTTGATGGGGGCCTCCATGTTTTTCCAGACCAGGCTTAATCCGGTTCCACCGGATCCCATACAAGCTAAGATCATGAAAATCATGCCGATTGCTTTTAGTATTTTCTTCTTTTTCTTTCCGGCGGGGTTAGTGCTGTATTGGCTGGTGAATAATATCTTGTCAATTGCACAACAATGGCAAATCACGCGAGTGATTGAGCGAGCAGGGATTGCTCGTGGCAAGCGCTGACATAATTGTTGCGGTCGCCACCCCGCCCGGTCGCGGCGGAATTGGCGTGGTACGGATTTCCGGGCTAAACCTCCAGAGCGTTTTCTCAGAAATTTATTGCGGGGTTGTCCCACCAAGGTACGCGACCCTAAGAAATTTTGTCGATTGTAATGGCGAGGCGTTAGACCGGGGAATCGTACTTTTTTTCCCGGCGCCATATTCTTATACGGGAGAAGACATAATTGAACTTCAAGGCCACGGCGGGCCGGCGGTTTTGCGCTCGCTAGTAGAAGAGTGTCTACGCCGCGGCGCGCGCGTGGCGCAACCGGGTGAATTTACCAAGCGAGCATTTCTCAACGACAAAATCGATCTAGCCCAGGCAGAGGCGGTAGCTGACCTAATTGACGCAACCACAACTAAGGCGGTGCGATGCGCTCAGCGCACCCTTAGGGGGGAATTTTCGCTAGCTATTAATGTACTTGTAGAAGAGCTAGTGCAGCAGCGCGCGACCATAGAAACGATTCTAAATTTCCCCGAAGAAGATATAGAAGCTCAGGGTGACGACGGCCAATATCAGGCTATCAGTAGTATTGAGGGTCGGCTAGAGGCCGTGCTGCGCGCATCGCAACAAGGCAGCCTACTGAGAGAGGGGGCCAAAGTAGTTTTGATCGGGCAGCCCAACGTTGGAAAGTCCAGCCTAATGAATAGGCTTGCCGGCGACAATGTTGCCATCGTAACGGAAATCCCCGGGACGACGCGTGATCCGATACGGTTGCTCTTGGAGCTAGAGGGCGTGCCAATATATGTGGTGGACACAGCCGGGTTAAGAACGGCGCAGGACGCCATAGAAAGAGAGGGAATCACGAGGGCCTGGGAGGAGGCGGAAGACGCGGATATCGCAATCATCGTTATGGATTGCGCACAGCTGGGGTCAGAGCATCAGTATTTGGAGGAAATTGTAAGGCGGCTCCCCAACACCCTGCCGAAACTATTCGTGTACAACAAGGTTGACCTCGTTGGCAAGGCCGCGGTAATAGACGAGGAAGCGCCGCCCACCAAAATCTGGCTCTCCGCAAAAACCGGTGCGGGCGTCACCTTGCTAAAAACAGCGTTACTAGAGATTTTGGGGTGGAACAATGTCGGCGAAGGCGCGTTTATGGCGCGCGCGCGCCACTTAGACGCCATCCGCCACGCAAAAAATTATTTGCTAAGCGCCAGGGAAAATCAGGGGCGACTCGAACTTGTGGCGGAGGACCTGCGGCGCGCCCACGAGTCCCTGTGCAACATCACCGGGGAGCACACAGCTGATGATTTGCTAGGAGAGATTTTTTCCCGATTTTGTATAGGCAAATAACAAAGGACAGCAAACCTTCCGCGATGTTTCACGTGAAACATCGCGAGCGCACTTACGCGCCGCCCCAACTTTCTTTAGAATACAGATCCCTAGGTTAATAACTATCTTAATGAATTGTACTAACGAGTTTGATGTGATCGTGATTGGCGGCGGACATGCCGGAACAGAGGCTGCCCTGGCGTCCGCTCGTATGGGAAAGAAAACGCTGCTTTTAACCCATAGTCTAGAAACGCTTGGGCAAATGTCGTGTAATCCATCAATTGGCGGAATAGGAAAGGGCCATTTAGTCAAAGAGATAGATGCCCTGGGCGGCGCTATGGCCTGCGCGACTGATGACGCCGGTATCCAATTTAGGATTCTTAACAGAAGCAAAGGTCATGCTGTGCGCGCCACACGAGCGCAAGCAGATCGGGTGCTGTATCGCCAGGCTATTCGAGGCCGTTTAGAAAACCAGACGTCGTTATTTTTGTTTCAACAAGCGGTGGACGATTTTGTGATTGAGGGCGGTCGGGTAACGGGCGTGGTGACCCAGCTCGGGTTACGGTATTCCGCGCGCGCGGTTGTCTTAACAACTGGAACCTTCCTCAATGGACTGGTACATGTTGGGGAATCTAGTTACCAGGCCGGCCGCGCCGGCGACCCGCCAGCGCTTAAACTTGCTCAACGCTTACGCGATTTGAAAATGGGAGTTGGTAGACTGAAGACCGGTACGCCGCCGCGGATCGATGGGCGCAGCGTCGACTATTCGCAGTTAAAATCCCAGCCGGGCGATAATCCAGAGCCGGTATTTTCCTTCATGAGTGGTCCCGGTAACCACCCGCGTCAGGTTCCATGCTGGATTTCTTCGACTAATGAGCGCACGCACGACATTATCCGTGACGGAATAACCCGTTCGCCTCTATATAACGGTGCGATTACTGCTACCGGCCCTCGGTATTGCCCGTCTATCGAAGACAAAATCACACGCTTTGCGAATAAAACTAGCCACCAGATATTTCTCGAGCCCGAAGGGCTTACCACCAATGAAGTTTACCCAAACGGAATTTCCACGAGCTTGCCGTACGACGTGCAAATCGACCTGGTTCGGTCGATAGCTGGGCTGGAAAACGCGGTGTTGACGCGCCCCGGATATGCAATTGAATACGATTATTTCGATCCACAAGGACTGAACGCGTCTCTGGAAACTAAGCTAATCCGCGGGCTGTTCTTTGCCGGCCAAGTTAATGGCACAACCGGGTACGAAGAAGCTGCGGCGCAAGGCTTGTTGGCTGGCGTGAACGCGGCCTTGCTTGCGAGCGAGCGCGACGCATGGTCCCCGCAACGCAGCGAGGCCTATATAGGGGTGTTGGTCGATGACCTCATCACGCGTGGCGTTACCGAGCCGTATCGCATGTTTACCAGTAGGGCGGAATACCGCTTGCAACTACGAGAAGACAATGCAGATTTACGATTAACGGAAATTGGGCGCCGTCTGGGTTTGGTCGACGATGCGCGTTGGAAATGTTTCGAGCGGAAACGAGAGGCGGTCGCGCGCGAACAAGAGCGACTAAAAACAACCTGGGTGAATCCAAAAATTCAGGAAGAGGTAATGAGGGTTATAGGCGACCCAATAGAGCGTGAGTACTCGCTTTTTGACTTGTTACGGCGCCATACCGTGCGCTATCTTGATCTAATGACCTTGCCCGGCGCTGGCGCACCAATCGTTGACGACGCGGTGATAGAGCAGGTAGAAATTCAAGCGAAATATTTCGGATACATTGAGAGGCAGCGCGACGAGATCGCGCGACAGGAACAGGCGGAAACGATGCATTTACCAGCAGATATAGATTATTCGCTGCTGCGCGGACTCTCCATCGAAGCGCAACAAAAGCTCAACAAACTTAAACCAGAAACTCTGGGCCAGGCATCTCGTATATCCGGGATTACGCCAGCGACAATTTCCCTTTTGCTGGTTCACCTAAAACGAGGCTTCAGAGGCATCAGACAGCGCAGCGCATGAATTTAGACGATCAACTTACGCAGGGCATCGACGAAATCGGGCTGGATATAAAACCGGAAACGCGACGGCGTTTAATCGAGTATCTTGCTTTGCTCGATAAATGGAATAAAGTTTACAACCTAACTGCTGTCCATGACATCGAGCAAATGGTTACACAACATTTGCTCGATTGTTTGGCGGTATTGCCCTTTCTTTCCGGGCCGCGTGTGCTCGACGTCGGTAGCGGCGGCGGGCTCCCCGGGATCCCGTTTGCGCTTGTGAAGCCAGACTGGCATTTAGTGTTGCTCGATAGTAACCACAAGAAAGCCTCCTTCTTGAAGCAGGCGTGTATCGAATTAAAAATAGATAACGCCGAGGTATCGTCAGATAGAGTTGAGGCATTACAAGGACAAGCGAAATTCGATTTGATTATTTCGCGCGCATTTTCCGACCTGGTCGAATATGTAAAATTGACCAGCCAATTGTGTAAAGACGGTGGTGCAATCGCCGCGATGAAGGGCATTTATCCCTACGAAGAACTAGCCGCGCTGCCAGAAAACATAAAGGTTAAAGAGGTGGTTCCGATAAAGGTTCCCGGGCTTAGGGCGGAACGCCACCTGGTAGTTATGAGGTTGGCATAATATGCGTATATTAGCGATCACCAACCAAAAAGGTGGGGTGGGTAAAACCACGACCAGCGTAAATTTAGCGGCGAGTCTCGCTGCCACTAAGCGCCGAGTATTGTTAATTGACATTGATCCCCAAGGCAATGCGACGACGGGCAGCGGGGTGAATAAGCGCGCGTTACGAGAGAGTGTTTATGATGTGTTGATCGGCGCGAAATCCGCGACGGACGTATTAATAAACTCAACCAGTGGACATTACGATTTACTCCCCGCAAACCAAGAATTGGCCGGCGCAGAGATTGAGCTCGTAAATATGGAAAATCGCGAATCCAGGCTTAAAGATGCGATCGCTGGATTTGCGGATATTTACGATTTTGTATTGATCGACTGCCCCCCCGCTCTAAACTTACTAACCATAAATGCACTTTGCGCAGCACATGCGGTCGTTATTCCGCTGCAATGCGAGTATTACGCGCTTGAGGGGTTAAGTGATTTAGTGTCAACAGTAAAGCGAATCCGCGCGTCATTGAATCCACAGTTAGAGATAGAAGGGTTGTTACGAACAATGTTCGATACGCGCAATGCGTTGGCCACACAAGTCTCTAACGAATTGCGTCAACACTTTGGCGACAAAGTCTACCGCACTGTCATACCGCGAAACGTTCGGCTCGCCGAGGCGCCGAGTCACGGCTTACCCATTATTGCGTACGACTTGAACTCGAAAGGCTCTCAGGCTTACCTGGCTTTAGCCGGTGAGATTATCGGTAAAGTTGCACAGACAACATAGACGAGGACACAATGTTAAAAACGAGAGGCTTAGGACGCGGGTTGGACGCGCTGCTTGGGAGCGAGCCAACCGCACCTGATCAGCTTAAGAAACTAGCGATCTCCGCACTACAGCCGGGAAAGTACCAGCCACGCACCAATATGAAAAACGACTCTCTAGCGGAGTTGGCAGAATCGATAAAATCACAGGGGGTGATGCAGCCTATCTTGGTACGGGAAATTCACCAGGGACGATACGAAATTATTGCCGGGGAGCGTCGCTGGCGCGCGGCCAAAATGGCCGGGCTTAATGAGATCCCTGTTGTTATTAAGGACGTTCCCGATAACGCAGCGCTAGCGATAGCGCTAATCGAAAACATCCAGAGAGAAGACCTGAATCCGATCGAAGAGGCCAATGGCATCCAGCGCCTGATCAACGAGTTTGGAATGACACACCAGAGCGCGGCGCTGGGAGTTGGCAGATCGCGTAGTGGCGTAACTAATCTATTGCGTTTGCTTAATTTGGCTAAACCGGTACAAGACCTGCTGCAGGAGGGGAAGCTCGAAATGGGCCACGCCCGTTCGTTGCTGGCACTTAGTCAGGCGCAGCAAATGAAAATATCCGAGCAGGTAATCCAACAACGGCTTTCTGTGCGTCAAACCGAGGCGCTTGTTCGGCGCACAGAGCAGGGAACACAACCGAGGGCCACACGAAAAAAAGAAGATCGCGATGTCCAGCGGTTACAGGAAGAAGTGTCAGATAAGCTGGGTACAACGGTATCTATACAGACAGGCAAAAGCGGGAGTGGGCGACTTATTATCGCGTACGCTAGTCTCAAGCAGCTCGACGATATATTAGATAGGCTCAAGTAACGCCAGCGGGATTTTATCTTGGGAATCGCGTGCGCGTTTTACACTCCATAGAATAGCGTTATTTGACTTGCTAATACCCCTATAATAAAATTCGAGCGCTTCCGCAGGACGGGGGCCAAAATTAAGGACTGCGCAGCGTGGGCTAACGAATAAAAAAGACCATACGTTGGCGACAGCCCATCGAACCCTTTGAAAAATGAGCTTGGGCGCTAAATCACCGCTAAGACGTCCAGAGTACCTCAGTAACTGGTGCTGTAGCTTAAACGCAATTAATAATGAAATTATTTGGTACTGATTTGAGTTCGCGCGTTATTCTTGGTCAAGCGTTGCTAGTTGGCGCAAGCGTAGCAGCCGGTTTTATGGTCAGCGCAAGCGTCGCTTCGGCGGTCGCGTGTGGCGGCATCGTTGCCATCATCAATACTTTGTTACTAAGTCGTAGTGTTTACCAAGCGTTTACTAATGTGAGCGTATCTGCAACGGGTGGAGCGCTGGCACTTTTTTCCGGATTGGTCGTACGGTTGATGTTAATGACCATCCTGTTTGGAGTGGGTTTTGCCGTGCTAAAACTAGACCCCCTACCATTTATCCTCGGATTTGTGATTGCGCAAAGCGCGTATGGCTTTGGCGGGTTGGACATGTTTTATAAGGCGACGCGCGAATAGAGCAAATAAACAATGGAACAAGAACGCGCCCACACGACGTCAAGTTATATCCAGCATCATCTGCAAAACCTAACCTATGGCAAGCTCCCCGATGGGACCTGGGGCCTCGCCCATAGCATGGACGATATGCAAAAAATGGGGTTTTGGTCGCTTAATCTAGATACTCTAGGATTCTCGGCGCTTTTAGGGATATTATTTTTAGGTTCTTTTTATATCGTCTCGCGACGCGCCACATCTGGTGTGCCTCGAGGCTGGCAAAACTTTGTCGAGATGGTAGTCGAGTTTATCGATAACACCGTACGCGGCTCTTTCTCTGCAAAAAATAACGTCGTTGCCCCGCTCGCGCTAACCATATTCGTTTGGGTTTTGTTAATGAATTTGATGGATTTGTTGCCCATCGATTGGTTACCGACCCTGGCGCTTTATCTCGGCGTGCCTTACCTGAAAGTGGTCCCTAGCACAGATCCTAACGCGACTTTCGGCATGTCGATTTCAGTAATTGTATTGGTCATCTACTACAGTATTAAGGTTAAAGGATTGGGTGGGTTTTTTGGGGAGTTAGCGTTTCAGCCTTTTGGTAAGTGGGGGGCACCTGCAAATCTTTTGCTCGAAGTGGTGAATTTGATCGCCAAACCGGTTTCTCTCGCGCTGCGGTTATTCGGTAACATGTACGCGGGAGAGATGATATTTATTCTAATCGCCCTAATGTATGGCGGCGGCTGGTTTTTCGGGATTTTCGGCGGCGTATTGCAACTGGGCTGGGCGATTTTTCATATCTTAATCGTTACCCTGCAGGCGTTTATTTTTATGACGCTAACCATCGTTTATTTGGATCTCGCGCACCAGGAACATCATTAATTAGTATAAATAAAAAACTTTTCGCTAACAAATAGGAGTAAACCAAATGGAACTTTCAGCAGGACTACTTTACATCGCCGCAGCAATTATGTTGGGGCTGGGCGCGCTCGGTGCTGCAGTCGGTATCGGTATTTTGGGCGGGCGATTTCTTGAAGGGGCGGCACGTCAACCGGAATTGATCCCGATGCTACGTACGCAATTTTTTATCGTGATGGGTCTCGTGGATGCGCTGCCGATTATTTCAATAGCGATTTCACTATTTGTCCTATTCGTGAAGATCAAAGGTTAATGGCCATTCCTGCGTAAGGCGAAGGTATAAAGGATAAACCATGAATTTCAATGCTACGCTAATCGGGCAGTCGATTTTTTTCATATTGTTTGTCGTATTTTGTATGAAGGTGGTATGGCCACCTATCATGCACGCACTATCCCAGCGAAAGCAGAATATCGCCGACGGATTGGCGGCTGGAGAGCGAGGTAAGCAAGATCTCGAGCTCGCCGCAAAACGCGCGAGCGAAACATTGCGCGAAGCCAAGCAACAAGTAACCGAAATCATTGCGCAAGGCGATAAACGCGGGGTGGAAATAGTAGAAGAGGCCAAGGCGCAAGCCAAAATTGAGGCCGATCGTTTAATTGCCGGCGCTAAAGCTGAAATGGAGCAAGAAGTCCACCGCGTGCGCGAGGAGCTACGGCAGCGTGTCGCAGAGCTTGCGGTGCAAGGCGCTGAAAAAATATTGCGTCGCGAGGTGGATGCGAAAACGCACGCAGCCTTATTGGCCACTATTAGCCAAGAGCTCTAGACGTGGCCGAAATCGCGACTATCGCTAGACCTTACGCCGAAGCGGTTTTCCGTATCGCGAAACAATCGAACTCGTTTGAAAATTGGTCAGGCATGCTGAAGTTCACGACTAGTGTGGTGAAAGACGGTGCAATGCAAGCCTGTATACGTAATCCAAAGCTCACCTCGGATCAGGTCGCGGGTATCCTTCTTTCGGTATGTGGAGATCGACTCAACAACGTCGCGCGTAATTTTGTTAAGGTGTTGGCGGAAAACGATCGATTAACCGTGCTACCCGAAATCGGCGACTTGTTCGAAAAGCGTCGCGCAGAGCAAGAGGGGGTGATCGACGCCGAGATTTACACAGCGTTTCCTATAAACGACACCGAATTGAAAGAGCTGGTCGGCGCGGTCGAGATGCGTTTCAAGCAAAAAATCAACCCAGTTGTAAAAATTGACCCCGAACTAATCGGTGGAGTGAAAGTGGTTATTGGGGACGAAGTTATTGAAGCGTCAGTCCGCGGCAAATTACAGGCCATGGCTTTTGCGCTCAAACGTTAGGAGAAATTATGCAATTAAGTCCATCAGAAATCAGTGAACTAATCAAAAGTAAAATTGAAGGTTTCGCCACATCGGCCGAAATCCGTACGCAGGGAACAGTGGTCTCGGTTACGGATGGTATCGTACGTGTACACGGTTTGGGCGATGTCATGCAGGGGGAAATGCTGGAGTTTCCACGCAACACTTTCGGGTTAGCGCTCAATCTTGAGCGAGATTCAGTGGGCGCGGTGGTCTTGGGAGACTACGAACATATTACCGAGGGCGATACGGTAAAGTGCACAGGAAGAATCTTAGAGGTGCCGATAGGTGAGGCGTTAATCGGGCGTGTCGTGAACGCGCTTGGGCAGCCTATCGATGGCAAGGGCCCCGTCAATGCGAAATTAACCACCCCAGTAGAAAAAATTGCACCCGGAGTAATCTGGCGCCAGTCAGTTGCGCAGCCTATGCAAACGGGGCTTAAGGCGATTGATTCCATGGTTCCCATAGGAAGGGGGCAGCGCGAATTAATCATCGGTGATAGGCAAACGGGCAAAACAGCGCTCGCGGTTGATGCGATCATCAATCAAAAGGGCGAAAACATGACCTGTATCTATGTCGCGATCGGCCAAAAAGCGTCAAGCATCGCGAACGTAGTGCGCAAATTAGAAGAACATGGCGCGATGGCCTACACGATCGTGGTCGCAGCGTCCGCCTCGGAGTCGGCAGCAATGCAATTTATTGCGCCTTACTCTGGTTGTTCTATGGGGGAGTATTTTCGTGATCGCGGACAAGATGCGCTTATAGTCTATGACGACTTAACTAAGCAAGCTTGGGCCTATCGACAGATCTCGTTATTGCTGCGCCGCCCGCCGGGTCGCGAAGCCTATCCCGGCGATGTGTTCTATCTGCACTCGCGTTTACTTGAGCGCGCCGCGCGCGTCAATCCAGAGTTTGTCGAGAAAATGACCAATGGCGAAGTAAAAGGACGTACCGGTTCGCTGACTGCATTACCCATCATTGAAACTCAGGCTGGCGACGTAACCGCTTTTGTTCCGACTAATGTAATATCAATAACCGACGGGCAAATTTTTCTCGAATCGGATTTGTTTAATTCAGGGATTCGCCCAGCGATCAACGCCGGCATTTCTGTTTCTCGCGTCGGCGGCGCTGCACAAACCAAGGTAATAAAAAAACTCGGTGGTGGGGTGAGGCTGTCGCTCGCCCAGTATCGTGAATTAGCGGCCTTCGCACAATTTGCATCTGATCTAGACGAAGCCACGCGCAAACAATTAGAACGCGGTCGTATGGTGACGGAACTTATGAAACAGCCGCAATTTGCAACGCAAAAAGTTTCCGAAATGGCGCTAACCTTGTTTGCCGTGAACAATGGATATTTGGATGATGTCGAAGTTAAGAAAGCCTTAGCGTTCGAGTCCGCATTGCGCTCTTTTGCAAAAAGCAAATATGGGCAAATGATGGAAAAGATAGAGTCTTCCAAAGACCTAGATGCAGATGGCGAAAAAGTGTTAACGGCGATGATAGTTGAATTCAAGAAAACCGGCGCCTACTAAAAAAGCTTAGGGACTCGTTATGGCAGGTAGTCGAGAAATACGAAACAAGATCAAGAGCGTCAAGAACACGCAAAAGATTACCAAAGCCATGGAAATGGTTGCGGCATCTAAGATGCGTAAGGCGCAAAACCGCATGAAGACGGCGCGCCCCTATGGCGAAAAGATACGTCAGGTTGCGGCGCACTTAAGTCGCGCCAGCTCGGAATATCACCACCCATTTTTGATTAAACGCGATACCGTTAAGCGAGTCGGTATTATCATAGTCACCTCGGACAAGGGGTTATGCGGCGGTTTGAACACCAATGTATTACGCATGGTTCTAAATAAAATTAAACGGTGGCAAGCGGAAGGCGAAGAGCTAGAGGTGTGTTGTGTCGGCGGTAAGGGTTTAGGTTTTATGCAGCGTCTAAATGCTAATGTTGTATCGCAGATTATTGGTTTGGGCGATACGCCACACTTAGAAAAAATGGTAGGTGCGGTCAAGGTTATGCTAGATGGATATTTAGAAGACCGTTTTGACGCGCTACATATCTTTTATACGCGCTTCGTCAACACGATGACGCAAGAGCCGGTTATGGAACAACTCCTGCCGCTATCCGGTGAGGCGCTCGGGGTGGCCGAAGGGCATTGGGATTACATTTATGAACCTGATGCGAAAGAGGTGATCGATGCCGTGTTGCGACGCTACATTGAAATGTTGGTATACCAAGCGGTCGCGGAAAACGTGGCATCGGAACAGAGCGCGCGCATGGTCGCAATGAAGGCGGCGTCGGATAATGCCGGTAACGTCATTGATGAATTAACGCTTATCTATAACAAATCACGCCAGGCGTCGATTACAAAAGAATTGTCGGAAATTGTTGGTGGTGCAGCGGCGGTTTAAGTTTAACGCGGGATCTCATTAGGAACGGATTATGGACCAAGGAAAAATCGTACAGTGTATCGGAGCGGTTGTAGACGTTGAGTTTGCGCGTGAAAGCATGCCTAGGATATACGACGCGCTAACCATGGAAGGTAAGCAACTTACCTTGGAGGTGCAGCAGCAGCTCGGCGACGGAATAGTACGCACGATCGCGTTGGGTACGTCAGATGGATTGCGGCGCGGCATGATGGTTACCAATACGGGAGCGCCAATAATGGTACCGGTCGGCCCAAAAACTTTAGGGCGCATCATGGATGTTCTCGGTACGCCTATCGACGAAGCGGGCCCGGTCGATAGCGAAAAGAAAATGTCGATTCACCGCAAAGCACCAACTTTCGAAGAGCTTTCGCCAACAACCGAACTGCTCGAAACCGGTATCAAGGTAATTGATCTTGTATGCCCGTTTGCCAAAGGCGGGAAAATCGGTTTGTTTGGTGGTGCCGGTGTTGGTAAGACAGTCAACATGATGGAGCTTATCAACAATATCGCGAAAGCGCATTCGGGCCTATCCGTGTTTGCCGGCGTTGGCGAGCGCACTCGTGAGGGGAATGATTTTTACCATGAGATGAAAGACGGCGGCGTTCTGGATAAAGTGGCAATGGTTTACGGTCAGATGAATGAACCACCTGGAAATAGACTGCGCGTGGCATTAACAGGCCTGACCTTGGCCGAATATTTCCGCGATGAGGGGCGCGATGTGCTGCTCTTTATTGACAACATCTATCGGTTTACCCTAGCGGGAACGGAAGTTTCAGCGCTGTTGGGGCGTATGCCTTCGGCCGTGGGTTATCAGCCGACGCTAGCGGAGGAGATGGGGCGCCTACAAGAACGGATTACCTCGACGAAAACGGGGTCGATTACTTCGATCCAAGCGGTCTATGTTCCGGCGGACGATTTAACTGATCCCAGCCCCGCAACGACTTTTGGCCACTTGGATGCCACTGTCGTGCTGTCGCGCGATATCGCGTCACTAGGAATTTATCCGGCAGTGGATCCGTTAGATTCTACGTCGCGTCAGCTTGATCCTTTGGTCGTGGGCGAAGAACATTATCAGGTGGCGCGCTCCGTACAAGCGACCTTGCAGCGCTACAAAGAATTGCGCGATATTATTGCGATTCTTGGGATGGACGAACTCTCGCCGGAGGATAAATTAGCCGTTTCACGCGCACGTAAAATTCAACGATTCTTATCGCAGCCCTTTTCCGTCGCGGAAAACTTTACTGGGCAAAAAGGAAAGTATGTGCCGCTCAAAGAAACGATATCCAGTTTCAAAGCGATCGTTAGCGGCGAATACGATAGCCTTCCCGAGCAAGCGTTCTATATGATAGGTGGCATTGAAGAAGCGGTGGAAAAGGCGAAGACCTTACAATAGGGGCATAGATGGCAATGACCGTACATGTTGATGTAGTAAGCGCGGAAAAATCCTTGTTTTCAGGGCTTGCGGAATACGTTATCGTTCCTGCTGAAGCGGGGGAGGTGGGAATTTACCCGCGGCACGCACCGCTGTTAACCAGGATCAAGCCTGGTTCGGTTCGTATCAAGATCCCAGACCAAGCTGAAGAAGAGTTGATTTATGTCGCGGGTGGAGTGCTTGAAGTACAGCCGCAAATTGTTACTGTACTATCTGATACAGCGATTCGCGGCGCGGACTTAGATGAGGAAAAAGCGCTAGAAGCACAACGTCGTGCGGAAGAAACGCTAAAAAATCGTGATGCAAAAATGGAAATCGCGCAAGCGCAGATAGAGCTAGCACAAGCGGTAGCCCAACTTGCAGCGATACAGAGATTACGAAAAATCCGCTAGGCGTTTATTTGTTTATAAAGACGGCAAAGGCAGCGTTCCGCTGCCTTTTTTGCTTGTAGACAGTGGATGAACGAACAAAGCACTTTTGATTTGATTGTTATAGG
>CANMPU010000002.1 GCA_947499755.1 Betaproteobacteria bacterium
GCTTTAAGAATGATCGCGCCCAGTTTTTCATCCACGTTGCCATTGCTTACCGACGGTGGCGCAAAGGTTTCATGACAAATAAGATGTTGGACTTGCGCTAAGGTCGATGCCGCCGCAGGGTTTCTACCGCTAAGGATTTCGTAAACGATCATTCCGATGGAAAATATTTCAGAAGTTTGGTTCGGCGTAAACCCAGAGAAGCATTCTGGAGCCGCGTAGAGAGGCGTACCGAGAAATACTGCATTATCTTGGTTCTTGTTAGCAACTGTTTTGGCGATTCCGAAATCCATGATACGTGCGACGCCTGATGGCGCTATCATCACGTTGGCTGGTTTGAGGTCACAATGAATAATGCCTTGTCGATGCGCGCACTCAATCCCATTTAATATATCGAGAGCAATTTCTGCGGCACGAGCATTCGTGAGCGCACCGCTTTCCTTTATAACTTCTCTTAGCGTTGTTCCTTCTACATATTCGAACACAAGATAGGGCTCACCCCCACACTCGCCGGCATCGTAGAGCGTGACGATATTTGAATGCTGAAGATTACTTACCGCACGAGCCTCCTGCATGAGAAAAGCAAGTTGGTTAGATTGTTCTGTAGAAGAATTTTTTGTGAGAGTTTTGATCGCAACCTTGCGTTCGAGGTGAGGGTCAAACGCGAGGTAAACTTTGCCTTGGCTGCCTTCCCCAAGAATCCCTTGGATCTCAAAGCGCCCGATTTTTTCTACGTCGGCATGTGTTGCACTAGCTTGCTTCACTGTGAGACCTCGGTTTAGATCGCGTTCGCGATAGACGACACTTGTACGTCCCTTTTGATTTATGTTGCTTACCACCTTGATCTAGCGGCAGAAACGACAATTTCTTTACGAATAAATGCACGCAATGACGGCGCCAATGTTGCCCGCTGAGACCGAAGCAGCGCGCCGCAATTTCCTGTGCCCGGGATACGGTGTTAGCGCCCGCTAAAGTGGGCTCGTCCACTGCCGTAAACTTATCGAGTAAGCAAAAATATGAAATGGCTAATTTATTTCTGAGGATAAATAATGGAACTGACTGCTATTGAGCAAGGAAAACTGGATGTTATTGCAAAATCTGGGTTACAAATTCCACCACGGCCGCAAGTTGTCGCAGAGGTGCAAACACTATTACAAAAAGATGAACCGGACAGCGTTGCTATTGCGAAATTGATCGGAAAGGATGTGCAGTTGAGTGCGTCTGTATTCAAGACAGTCAATTCCGCAGCCTATGGATTGTCGCGAAAAGTGGATAGCGTAAATCAGGCATTAACCGTCCTCGGTCAGACCCAGATGAAGAACGTGATCAACACGGCAGCGTTACGACAACAGCTTGGCGGTGACGCCGCGCGTTTCGAGCGTTTTTGGGAGCGCTCTATCGATGTTGCGGCGCTATGTAGTTTGGTGGCACGCAAAGCCCTCGCCAACAAAGTGTTAAATTCAGAGCATGCGTATATGGTCGGATTGTTTCACGACTGCGGCGTGCCAGTTCTTGTTCAGCACATCAAGGGTTATTGCGAGGACCTGACCGTTTCACACGCGCCTCTACCCGATCTGCTTGACGAAGACGACACCCATCAAACCAGCCATTGTCTTGTTGGCTGTATGATAGGCGAAGAGTGGAAGCCCCCGGATTTTGTGTGCCACGCAATTCGTGCACATCACTACGTCATTGCAGAGGATCAAGAATCAAAACCGGCAATTGCGAGTTTACAAATGGCTATGCATATTTACAATCTAAACGCGCAGCAAAGCGATGGCGAGTGGGAGTACCATGGTGCGCGTTCGACGGAGCTCCTCGATATCGCTGCAGACAACCAAGAACAATTTGAACGCGAAATATGGGAAAGCTTTCAAGGAATGCAGTAAATAGTTAGTTGCGGAACATAAAATAAACGGCGCCGAGTAGACACAACCCCGCCCAAAGAAAGTCGAGGTTTACTGGTTGCTGCATAGTGGACACGGCGAACGGGACAAATACCGATAGTGTGATCACTTCCTGCAGGATCTTGAGTTGCGACACGTTGAAATGTGTGTAGCCGATGCGATTTTCTGGCACCTGCAACAAATACTCGAACAGAGCGATTCCCCAATTTGTAACGCGGCAATCCACCATTTTTGATTGTTGAGATTTTTAGGTGGGCGTACCAAGCAAACGCCATAAAAATATTAGAAAGGATGCGTAGGCCCGAGGTTTGCAAAATTACCGGCATTGAATTCGCTCCTTAAAAACAGCCCAAGCAAAACGCGTTAAAGCTTTAGGAGACTATAAGCCGTTGTTAACCATTTAGACTTCCTCTATACCCAACGTCGGCATGCGGCTCGAGTGCTACAAGCGATAAATAAGTGTCGCTGCGAGCACCAACAATAAAACGACCAATGCCCCGACGGATATTATCCTTATAAGCCTTTTCTTAGCTTTCTCTGCCTGAGCGAGAACTTGCGCCACGCGTTGCACGCGCTCCAGAGTAAGTTGATTGGCCATCTTATCGATATGCTCTTCTAACGCCGCGCGTTCGCAACCGCGATTGACTGGTGTTACCGGTGGTTTCCTATGCATATTTTCTGTCGGGGCTAAGTTGTGACCGTTTGCTAGGCGTTTATAGAGATTACATGGCGTAATCCAATGACAGAGCGAATTATCAAGGAGTATACTAAAAACCGTAGAAAAAATACCAGTCAAAGCATAGACTTCAGTATCGGAGAAACCTATTTGAATACGATTTCGAGAAAAAGCGAGTTGATCGTCGATGACGCTCTGGGCGATATGCGCAGTGGCAAGATGGTGATTATTGTCGATGATGAGACCAGAGAAAATGAGGGCGATTTGTGCATTGCAGCGGAGAAAATTACTGCCGAAGCGATTAACTTCATGGCAACCAACGGGCGTGGACTAACCTCTCTAGCGATGACAGAGGAGCGCATGCGAAAACTGGGTCTAGCACTGATCACTCCCGACGAGCGCAACACGACTAAATTTCAAACGGCTTTCGCGACACCGATAGATGCGCGTGTGGGTGTAACGTCTGGTATGTCGGCAGCGGATCGAGCGCACACCGTTAAGGTCGCTATTGACGATAAAAGTACAGCGCAAGATTTGATATACCCCGGGCGTATGCAGACGCTACGCGCGCAAACTGGTGGTGTGTTGGCGCGTGCGGGGCACACTGAGGCGGCAATCGATCTTGCACGGCTGGCCGGACTAAAACCCGCAGCGGTCATCTGTGAAATTATGAATGATGACGGCAGCATGGCGCGCCTACCGGACCTTGAACGTTTCGCAGCGAAGCACGGCATACGCATTATCAAGATCGCCGACCTTCTCGAATATCGCGTACACAAGCGCTCGATACGCGCAAAGGCAGTTACGACACTGCCTACTCGATACGCTGGATCCTTTAAGCTCATGGCATATACAGACGAACTTGAAACTAGTCTCTATTTGGTTTTGTTAAAAGGCGAAATCAATCCCGATGAGCCGATATTGCTTCGTATCCATTCACAGTGTCTCACGGGCGATGTGTTTGGTTCGGAACGCTGCGATTGTGGCGAGCAACTAGAAACCGCAATGAAAGCGATAGAAAAGGTCGGTAGTGGAATTATCCTTTATATGTTCGATGAGGGTAGAGGAATTGGGTTGCTCAACAAGATACGGGCTTATGTACTACAAGATCAGGGGCGCGATACAGTGGAAGCTAATCTCGAGCTCGGTTTCGCCGCGGATCAACGTGATTACACGATAGGCGCCTACATTCTTTCTGATCTTGGCGTGAAGAATGTACGCCTCATGACGAACAACCCGGACAAAGTTCGTGCGCTGGAGAATTCAGGTATTAATGTGGTCGAACGCGTACAAATCGAGGTTGCGCCACGCGCGGCGAATCTGAAATACATGCAAACAAAAAAAACGAAATTCGGCCATATGTTATCCATGAGTGAAGGCAACGCGAAGAAATAGTTCAGTCGTGGTAACACGGTGTCTGTCAATTGCCCTATCCTGCGTTTAGCGCCAGCATAAATATGCCCGATCGAATCACTCAACTTTTATTTCTATTTGTTCTAGGTATTTCTTTGCCGGCAGCGGCGAATAAAATCATTGCGGGGCCTATGGCGGGATTCTCCGCGATGCGCTCGGTGACGATATGGCTGCAGGCAGATGCTCCTGGTCAAGCGCAACTAGAATATTGGAATTCGGAGTACCCAACTCAACGTGTACTATCCGCTATTACGCCATTGCTGGCAGAGGAAGATAATGCGGGTAAGATCGTTTTAAATTCCTTAGAGCCCGGTATTTTGTATCGTTATCGCGTCATTCTCGATGCCAGTGCGGTAACGACGTTGTCAGATCTCAAATTTCGCACTCAAACACTTTGGCAGTGGCGCGCAGCCCCACCAAACTTTACCGCACTAATGGGATCGTGTGCCTATATAAATGACGCACCGTATGATCGTCCCGGGCAACCGTACGGTGGTGGTTACGAAATATTTTCCAGTATGGCAAAGCGTAATGCCGACGTAATGTTGTGGCTGGGCGACAATGTGTATTTTCGCGAAGCGGATCACTCCTCGCCTTGGGGCATGTCGTATCGCTACCGCAAAGACAGAGCTTTGCCCGAACTTCAAGCGTTGTTGAGAACTGGTCACCATTTTGCCATTTGGGACGATCACGACTACGGCCCTAACGACAGTAATCGTAGTTTCATATTTAAGGAGAACAGTCTTAATTTGTTTAAACGTTATTGGGCAAACCCAAGCTTTGGATTACCGGACGTACCGGGCGTGTTTACAAAAGTTAGTTTTAGCGATGTTGATTTCTTCCTGCTAGACGATCGTTACTATCGTGACAGCGACCACGCGCAAAATTCAAATGAGAAAGTCATGTTTGGACCAGAGCAAATGAAATGGTTACGCAATGCTTTACTTGAATCAAGCGCGACTTTTAAGGTCATTGCTGCAGGTGGAGAGATGTTAAACGAATTTGGAACCAAGGAAGGGTGGAGGCATTTTCCAGAGGAGAAAAATACTTTTCTCGAATGGTTATTGCGCAGCAAGATTAGCGGCGTCTTATTTCTGAGTGGCGATCGTCACCTGACGGCATTAACGAAGCTCACTCGAAAGAGCGCCTATCCACTTTACGAATTAACGTGTTCTCCACTCACGTCGGGCCCACGTACTGGCGAAAAAGAGTTGGCGCAACCGAATCTCGTGGCGGGAACCGTGGTCGGCGAGCGCAATTTTTGCGAACTGGAGTTCGAAGGTAAAAAAGCGAAACGGTTAGTGACGATTAGATCGTTTAATGCGAAAGGGGAATTAATGTGGGCCAAAAAAATTTCCGCCGCCGAATTATCCGGCAAAATAAAACAACACTAGTAAATAACTACATGTTTGGATAATTTGGCCCGCCGCCCCCCTCAGGGGTCACCCAGTTAATATTTTGCGTCGGATCCTTAATATCGCAGGTTTTACAGTGCACACAGTTTTGCGCATTTATTTGTAGACGTGGACTTGATCCGTCTTCATCACGAATAATCTCGTAAACACCTGCCGGGCAATAACGCTGCTCTGGCGCATCGTACATGGCCAAATTCGTTTCGATCGGAATTTTATTATTGAGCAACGTTAAGTGTGCGGGCTGGTTAGCTTCATGGTTAACGTTCGAAACCGCCAGGTCCGTCAAGCGATCGAAGGTCAACACGTTATCTGGCTTTGGATACTGAATTGGTGTCGCTTTGTCCTTACGCGTAAGCGTTTCATTGTCAGCGTGGTCATGGTGCAGCGTCCAAGGCGCTCTACCACGGAAAACGACTTGATCGATTCCAACCATAAGCGTGCCGGTGTAGAGCCCCTTGCTCATCCACGGTTTGAAATTACGCGCCTTGTGCAATTCTTGATACAACCAACTACTACGGAACATCTCTGGGTAAGTCGAAAGTTCGTCGTGACCACGGCCAGTCTGGAGCGCAGAAAACGCCGCTTCCGCCGCCATCATGCCGGATTTAATCGCGGCATGGCTTCCCTTAATTCGAGATGCATTGAGGAAGCCCGCATCGTCGCCGATTAAGCAGCCTCCAGGAAACGTAAGCTTAGGTAGCGACTGCAATCCACCGGCGACAATAGCGCGCGCGCCATAGGCCAGCCGTTTACCTCCTTCGAAGAAGATACGGATCGCAGGGTGCGTCTTGTAGCGCTGAAACTCTTCATACGGACTAAGATACGGATTGGTATAGCCCAGACCGACAACAAAACCTAGGGAGACGATGTTGTCGTTCAAGTGATAGAGGAATGATCCACCATAAGCGTCGCTCGTAAGTGGCCACCCGGCCGTATGCAGCACTAAACCCGGTTGATGTTTTGCCGGGTCGATTTCCCACAATTCTTTTAGACCTATGCCATATACTTGCGGATCAACACCATCGCGCAATTTGAAATGCTTCTCCAACTGTTTTCCCAAGTGGCCGCGACAGCCTTCAGCAAAGAAAGTGTATTTCGCGTGTAGCTCCATTCCAGGCTGGTAGCCATCAGTTTTCTCCCCGTCTTTCCCTACACCCATATCCCCGGTTGCAATTCCTTTAACGCTACCGTCGGGATTGAATAACACTTCCGCCGCTGCAAACCCGGGGTAAATTTCAATACCTAAACCCTCAGCCTGTTCGCCTAGCCACTTACATACATTGCCAAGACTTACCACGTAGTTACCATGATTTTTAAAGCAACCGGGCAGCATGAAATCAGGGGTTTTGTAGGCGCGGGTCTTGGTCAAGAAGAGGAAGCGGTCTTCGCTAACAGGGGTGGTTAAGGGCGCACCTTTCTCTTTCCAGTCTGGATAAAGTTCATTCATTGAACGCGGATCCATGATTGCGCCGGAAAGAATGTGGGCGCCAACAACCACGCCTTTCTCAACAACGCAAACGCTCACGTCAAATCCTTGTTCTGTGCTGAGCTGTTTCAGGCGTATTGCCGCCGACAGTCCGGCTGGTCCAGCACCGACAATTACGACGTCATATTGCATGAATTCACGATCTGCCACTATTCTCTCCCGTTCTCGGTCGGACAAATATATCATGTGGGTTTTACACCGAGCATGCGCTCAGGTTTGTTACTATATGAGAGGGCGAATTATATCAGCTTTGTCGCTCCTTGCTCGGAGTGCTCTTGGCAAATCAGCATAAATTCGTTAACCATTTCGGTATGAGAAAATTACCAGTTGTGGTGAATAGAGAAAATGGAATTGAGACTGAAAGATATTTTGACCGACCGCGAGCACTGGAATTTTTTCGATTGGAGCCAAGGATCTGCTCGTATCGGCCTTGTTGATGGGGAGACGTGCTTTGTGCCTTTTACGCTAGCGATGAAGAAATTATTCGCAAATCAACATTTACCGATTCATCGCGTGATCAGACCCGGCGTAGAGATAAAGTTCTCACAAGTTTTATGCGAGGATAAATTCTTTTTGGGACTCGTTAGCAAGGAAAGCAAGAAAACTGAGCCGTGTGGTTTGTCGAATTCGCAAGATTTTCCTTGGGAAGAATTCATGCGAATTGTGACAGTGGCTCAGCATTACTTTGTTGCTGAACAGGAAATTACGCTTTGGCGAGTAAATAATTTGGTGTTGACCAACATCAACGAAATTTTTCTCCACGACAACGCTTCGGGCTAAAGTACAAGCGAGTTGACACACTATTTCCGAATTAACCCCGTAAGAGCAGTTGTTTTTCACAGCGTTTTTTACGTCAGAAAATTTGACAAAGTCCAATAAATATTTCATTATTTTGAACTTATTTTTTGGCTATCGCGCTTTTAATGCCCATATAAAAAAAGCCAAGCGCCAAACTAAAGAAAAGAATAGAGTTAACTAAGAAAGCGTCGGTCATTTTAACAGGGGGTTCAGATTGAATCGTTCCTGTTCACAAGCAAGAGATCGAAGAACACGCATGTAAATCTGCCCGGGCTTTAATCGTTGAGCCTGGCTAAGCTATTTTGACGAGGAGAAAAAATATGGCGCGCCCGGAACTGGAAGGTGAATGGATACAAGGTTGGCCTGATCGCGCACGCGCTAGGCTAATGCCCAGTAAGGACGCGGAAGGCAGGACGATCTATGCGCGAACGCCTCTGACTGAACTCGAAGGCTTAATTACGCCAACCGATGCATATTACATCATCGCTCAGCTAAATATGCCGGACCCCATTCATCCCGACGATTACAGCTTTAAGATTACCGGGTTAGTTGATCGCGAAGTAACGCTGACTGTAAAAGATTTAATGAAGCTTCCAACTCGTACGGTGCGCGCAGTGACTGAGTGCGCAGGCGACGATGGTGAATTTTTTAATTGGCAAAAGAAAGGCGGCGCCAAACCTTCACGACTCAAAAAACAAGCTGAAAGCGGTGGCTGGAACCAAATGGTTGTCGAAGGCCAAAAGCCAAGCGTTGATGAACTGCTTAACACGATTCCGACCACTTGTTTAGTAAGCGGTGGCGAGTGGACCGGCGTGTCTTTAAGAGATGTCCTAAAGCTTGTTGGTGTAAAGCCGAGTGCGACCACTGTACATACGATTGGTTTTGACACCGGTCGTCCCGACCCAACGGCGCAATACCTTTCGGCCGGACGTACCGATATTGAGGTCGTTGATCCAGGCGTAATTAACTACGATAAAGCGTTAGAACTCAGTAAGGCGATGGACCCCGATACGCTTTTGTGCTGGGCGCAAAATGGCGAGTTCTTGCAGCATGTGCACGGCGCGCCATTACGTATGGTTGTGCCCGGATATTCCGGTAACTGGTGGGTAAAATGGATAGACACCATTGAACTTCTGGATTACGAACCGGAGTGTTATTACCAGACCCAATATTTTGTATTGGCTGATACGCCAGAAGCACCGCGTAAGCCGTGTAAAGAGCTAGGAACAAAAAGCATTATCCTGTTTCCCTTAGATGAAGATTCGCCGCTTCCTCAGGGCGAGCACGTGATTCGCGGTCTCGCATGGAGCGGTAAAGGAGCGATTACCCGCATGGAAGTCAGTACGGACGATGGTAAGACCTGGAACGACGCGTTCGTTGAACAGCATCACGACAAATGGCTGTGGAGACGCTGGTCCTATGTTTGGAAGGCCGCCAAACCAGGTAAATATAGTCTTAAAGCCCGTGCAACAGACGAGGCGGGGCGAGTACAACCGCAGCAACCGTGGAATTTCCAACAAAAACATTTCGACGGAATTATTCCAGTCGATATCGAAATTAAATAACCATAAGGATTCGTCGTGCATATTATTGTCTGCGCAAAGCAGATTCAAAATCCTGAAATCGCAACGAGCGTATTTAGAGTTGACGAACAAACTAACAAAATTATTCCTGTAGCTGGGATGCCGCTCGTAATGAGTCCATTTGACGAGCAGTGTATGGAAGCCGCGTTACGCATTCGGGAAAAGTTGGGCGAAGTAAAAATCACGATTATCAGTCTGGGCCCTAAATCAACGAAAGATGTAATAAAACATGGTTTGTCCATGGGCGCGGATGAGGGCGTGATTCTCGACGAAGAAGGTCTCGAAGGTGGAGACGGATATACTACCGCCCTTATGTTGTCGGAAGCGATTAAAAAACTCGGCGAATACGATCTGATTCTTACGGGGCGACAAGCGGCGGATTGGGATGCTGGGCTAGTGGGCCCGGGCCTCTCTGAGATGTTAGGGGTTCCAGCGATTACTTTTGCCAAAAACGTTCAGGTTGAAGGGCGTCGCGTCAAAGTCGTGCGGGTTGTCGAGGACGGTTTCGAAACTGTCGAAGCGGTATTACCCGCGATCGTGACGATATCTAATGAATTAGGGGAAGCGCGCAAACCCAATTTGCGCGAAACCATGAAGGCGGCACGCAAACCGACAAAGAATATGACTGCGGCAGACTTAGGTCTCGACGCTTCTAGATTAGGTGCCGCCGGTGCGAGACGAGTGCTGGAGAAATTATATATTCCAACAAAGGATGGTAAGTGTGATTTTGTTCAAGGTGGTAGCCCAGAGGAACTTGCTGCTAACTTGGTTCGCAAACTTCAAGAAGCAAAGCTTATCTAATTTTCTAGGAAATTTTGGCAACATAGTTTATCGACAGGAGATCTACTGGTGGCAAACGCAGCTGGCGTTTTAGTAATTGTAGAATTGGCAGACGGTAAGCCAATCTCATTGGTGTTTGAACAGCTTGGTCTGGCGAAGCGCTTAAGCGAAAAATTAGGCGGCTCTGTCGCCGTTGCATTGCTCGGAAGTGGGGTCGAAGCAGTTGCACAAGACCTGATCGCGCAGGGTGCGGACAAAGTATATGTTGCGGAACACCCCCTCCTTAGCGACTATCAAAGTGACGCGTGGCTACCGGTAGTCGCAAAAATTGTTGAAGCTGCAGCGCCTGCAGCGATACTCGTGGGTAACACGACCTTGGGAACCGATTTGGCACCGCGACTTGCGTTCAGGTTGGGCGCTGGCGTTGCGATGGGCTGCGTCGAAATGAATGCGGATGGTGGAAAGCTTCAAGCAGTGCGCTCATGTTTTGGGAACAAAGCGCGCGAAAAAATATCGTTTAAGACTGCGGTGGTCGTTGCTACGATTAAACCGAAATCTCAAGAGCCTTTTGTACGAGACGGTGCGCGTTCGGGAGAAACAATCAAAATCGCGGTCGATATTCAAGCTTCGGCAGTACGTACTACGCTCATTAGTCGAGAAAAAGAAAAGACGGAAGGCGTCAAACTTGAGAACGCAAGTGTTGTAGTCGCAGGTGGCCGCGGACTTGGCGGCCCCGAAGGATTTAGGGATCTGGAAAAATTAGCGGGCTTGCTAAAAGGCGCGGTCGGCGCGAGCCGAGTGGCTGTAGATTTAGGCTGGGTGCCTCCTTCATGGCAGATTGGACTAACAGGGAAAACCGTCACGCCAGAGGTTTATTTCGCGATAGGTATTTCTGGCGCGAGCCATCATTTGGCAGGTTGTGGTGGGTCGAAAGCGATTGTCGCTATCAATTCAGATGCGGAGGCGGCTATTTTTAATGACGCGAAATTTGGAATTATTGGTGATCTTAAAGCAATTGTTCCTGCATTGATCGAAGAAGTGCGCAAAGCAAAAGCTTAGCCCATTTCCCGGCCAGCATACGCGTGCTGGCCATATATCCTAAATCTCTCCAACACCCGAACCATTTCTTTACGCAGCAATAAGACAACGTGCGCCGTGACTTTATTAGTGCTAGCATGGCTAATCGGTCTATTCGGTGCCTTCCTTTTCCGTTTCCTGCGCTCGCTCGTCTAACTGCTGGCCGAGCTTGGCCGCGTCGTTAATGGTTTTAGCGCCCGCACGCAGACGTTCCGTCGGTAGTTTATCCACTTCCGTCACCGGTTCGCCTGTAGAGGTAGTTCTATCGCGAGTCGGTCGCTGCTGGTCGCAGCCTACCACGACAAATCCAAAAACGAACAAAACCCAGAAAGCTCTATATTTCTTTGAATTTTTCTTTACCGTCGCGCGTGTTTCTAAATAAACAATTTGCTAGCGTCCGAGCAACGATAGAAAGTTATATTTACGCCATCGGTTAAGTTACCAGCTATTTGAACCCCTAAGATTACATTTTATCGGCAAAGAACAAACAAACTTATGAACAAGGTGAACATGCGTAATTAATTTTTTACTTAACATATTGTTTTGTCGACGATGTTTAAATACATAGCAAATTATTTTATGGTCTGGGTTGATTTGACTTTGGCGCTTTGTTACAGTTACAGCGCCACAAATGGCGTCTTGTTTACTTAGAGGAGGATTCATGGATGCAATAAGCACTGTAAAGTCGTGGATTGGTGCGCTGACTGATATCGCACTGATGTTAATCGCACTAGCCATCGCTGCAACCGTTCTCGTTGGCGAAGATAAAATGTCGTTTTTTAGTCCAGTAGTTAGGAATATAAGTGAATTAGTAGGTGGTTTAGGTAGTGGCGGACTCGCCGGCTTGATCACGGTTGGTGTGATCTTGTGGTTATTCTCGAAGCGTAAGGCTTCGTAGTCGAGAGCTAAAGTATCGGCGACTAAAAGTCGCCGATACTTTTAAAAATATGCCTAAGCGCATAATCCAGTTTGGTTGGATGGCCGTAGAGTTTGCTACGATTTTAGTAGTGCTCTGTGTCCTGTTACACATCGTTATCGGCAAAGATAACAGTGGTTACGTCAGCATTGTTTACGCCAAAACAGTCGATTTACTTCAGAAAGTCCCCTCAGGTACCGTCGTCGGAGTATTCCTCATCGTGTTTCTGTATTGGTTGGTCAACGGTAAATACAAGCAGTAGGTTTGTTACGCACTGGTTCCAGTAGATAAAAAAGCGAGAGTGGGTCTGGCTGGACTCGAACCAGCGACCAAGGGATTATGAGTCCCCTGCTCTAACCGACTGAGCTACAGACCCAAGGATTTACCACAATAAATTTTAGCCTTCAAAATGAGAACCGGGTTGATTTTACCAACCCGGTTGCGTCTAGAATACGCGATTTAAGCTAAGCATTATACTACGCTTCGTTATCTAAGAAGCTCCGTAGGCGTTCGGAACGGGATGGATGCCGTAACTTACGTAACGCTTTTGCTTCAATTTGGCGTATGCGTTCACGAGTAACATCAAATTGTTTCCCAACTTCCTCCAGCGTGTGGTCGGTATTCATTTCAATACCAAACCGCATACGCAATACCTTTGCTTCACGTGGTGTTAAGGTATCAAGTACGTCTTTAGTAACGTCGCGCAAACTCGCATTAACTGCCGCGTCAATTGGTGCAATGGTTACGCCATCTTCGATAAAGTCTCCAAGATGTGAATCATCGTCATCGCCGATTGGGGTTTCCATCGAAATAGGTTCTTTCGATATCTTGAGAATCTTACGAATTTTCTCTTCCGGCATTTCCATTTTCTGCGCGAGCAATGCGGGATCAGACTCTTGCCCGGTCTCCTGCAGAATTTGACGCGATATACGGTTCATCTTGTTAATCGTTTCAATCATATGTACCGGGATACGTATGGTGCGTGCCTGATCCGCGATTGAACGCGTAATCGCTTGGCGTATCCACCATGTGGCATAAGTCGAAAACTTATAACCACGACGGTATTCGAACTTATCGACCGCTTTCATCAGCCCAATATTACCTTCTTGAATGAGGTCTAAGAATTGTAACCCGCGATTCGTGTATTTTTTTGCGATCGAAATTACTAAGCGTAAATTTGCCACGGTCATTTCTCGCTTCGCACGGCGCGCCTTAGCCTCGCCGGTCGACATTTGGCGGTTAATTTCCTTAAGGTCTTTTATGGGTATGCCAACCCGGCTTTGCAGATCTAATAAGGCCTGTTGCTGCTCGACGATGGAAGGCTCTAAACGAAACAGTGAATCTGCATACGGTTTCTTAGTGGAAATCTCACGTTTTACCCATGCGATATCGCTTTCGTTTCCGGGGAAGGTCTTGATGAAATAAGCGCGCGCCATATTTGCTTTATTTACACACAAATCCATGATTTGTCGTTCATGTCCGCGAACCTTTTCCACTTGACCACGCAAACTGTCACACAATGCTTCAATCTGCTTAGCGGAAAAACGAATACGCATAAACTCATTTGTGATCTGCTCTTGGATCTTTTTATAAGTTTTATGTTGCACACCACCTTTTGCAAGAGCCTTATACATTTTGTTATATAATGAACGAATTAGGGCGAACCTCTCTAAGGCCTCTGTTCTAAGGCGTAATAGATAAGCATTATCCAAGGCCTCTTCTTCATCGCTGCCACTTTCCAAATCAGATTCAACATTATCGAAATCGGAAAATTCTTCACTAACAATTTCTTCGTCATCGGCACCAAGCAATCCATCGACTACTTCGTCGATTCGGATTTCGTCACGTTCTACCTTGTCTGAAATTTCAAGAAGCTCAGTGATAATAGTTGGACACGCCGATATGGCCCGCATCATGTGCTTGAGTCCGTCTTCAATACGTTTGGCGATCTCGATTTCACCTTCGCGAGTCAGCAGTTCAACTGAGCCCATTTCGCGCATATACATGCGTACCGGGTCCGTCGTACGACCAAATTCAGAGTCAACCGTGGAAAGAGCGGCTTCCGCCTCTTCCACGGCATCTTCGTCAGAGACGACGGGTGTGGCGTCTGACAAAAGTAACGCTTCAGCATCGGGCGCTTCATCATATACAGTGATACCCATATCGTTAATCATGCTGATCACGCTTTCGATTTGTTCTGCGTCAAGCATATCGTCGGGCAAATGATCGTTAATCTCAGCGTAGGTCAGATAGCTACGCTCTTTACCCAATACGATCAGGTTTTTCAGCCGAGTACGTTGCGCTTCTACATCGTGAGCCGCAACCGGGGTTTTTTCCGCCGCTTCCTTTTCCTTTTTTCTGGGCATAATTGATTCCAATAAATTATAAAGTTAGATAATAAAAAGGATAACTACTCAATTCCTTACTTTTCCGCCAGTGCAGGCACTCTTCCACCATACCGAATTTTTTCACGCTCTTCCGGACTAAAATCTTTTGGACTCAAATGAGTCGATAAAACAGCTTTGGCTGTTCGCTTTTCGTCGATTTCAGTCAACTGAGCTAACGCGTGGTCTAAGTGTTTTTCAAAATCAAAACTCTCCCCCAACTCAAGAATTTCCCTTTCTACCTCGCCTATCAAGCTGCTATAGGGCGATCCAGAAAACAGCTGAATAACTCCGGCAGTAGTAGATACATTAGAGTTTTCCTGAAGAAGCTGCAGTAGCAATTTAAGTGCCTGTGCTTCTAGACCATTGTCGTCAGAAATAACTAATGCAGCACAGTGAATCGCCAAATTGGGGCTAAAAATTACACTTTCAAGAGCCTTGCGATAAAGGCTAAAGCGGGGTTTCTGGGTACGTCGTGTCGAGGGGCTCGATGCAACTTTGATCTGAAAGGCAGAACTAAGTTCTTGTTCGGTTACGCCGCATACTTCTGCCAAGCTTTTTCTAATAAGCCGACTCAAATTTGGCGCGGAAATTTTCTTTATCAGAGATTGTGCATCTTTTAAAAGCTTCGCTTTGCCTTCGTGGGTAGCTAGGTTTACCTGCGCAGAAAGTTTGCGCAACAAAAAATCCGACAGAGGTAGCGCGTTTATCAGGAGCTGGTCAAACGCTTGTTTGCCAATTTTTCTAACTAAACTATCTGGATCTTCACCTTTTGGTAAAAACATAAAACTGATCGTTTTTCCATCAGCTAACTGCGCCAAACTATTTTCTAATGCACGCCACGCGGCGCGCTCCCCAGCATCGTCACCGTCGAAACAAAATATTACGGTGTCGGATTGTCCAAGCAGTTTATGAACATGCATTGGTGTTGTCGCGGTTCCTAGGGTTGCAACAACATAATCGATCCCATGTTGCGCAAGCGCGACCACATCCATATAGCCTTCTACAACTATGACCTTCCCACTACTTCGGATCGCGTGTCTCGCTTGAAATAGGCCATAAAGTTCGCGACCTTTCTCAAATAAGGGTGTTTCCGGTGAGTTAAGGTATTTTGGCTCCCCATTCTCCAACACGCGGCCACCAAAACCTACGATATCTCCTCGCGAACTGTGTATTGGGAACATTATCCGCTCGCGAAAGCGGTCGTAACGCTTACCTTGATCATTTGCGATCACCAATCCTAATTCGCCCAACACGGTATCTTCATATTTTGGGAATACGCCAGAAAGATTTTGCCAGCCACTGGGGGCAAATCCCATTTCGAAGCGCGCAGCAATATCTCCCGAGACACCGCGTCGTTTAAGATAGTCTATCGCCTGCGTCGACTTTTTTAATTGGTTTTTGTAGTACTGCGCGGCGTTTTGCATGATTTCACTCATTTCCCGTACCGCCCGGCCAATCTCCTGTTTATTGTCCGCTTTAAACTCTGGAACTTTCATGCCCACACGACCCGCCAAATCTTTTACCGCATCGACAAAACCTAATCCCATGTATTCCATAATAAATCCAATCGCGGTACCGTGAACCCCACAACCGAAGCAGTGATAAAACTGCTTAGACTGGCTTACTGTGAACGAAGGCGACTTCTCATTGTGAAAAGGACAACATGCAACGTGGTTCGCGCCCGCTTTCTTGAGCGGGATACAACCTTCGATCACATCGACGATATCAAGACGGTTGAGCAAGTCCTGCACAAACGTTTGTGGAATCATATGAAGAAAGGAATTATAACTAACTGATATTAAGAGAAAACGTTGCGAATAATTGGTGCGTTTGGCTATTCGCTTTGGCTATTCGCTTTGCGCAAGATTTCCTTCATTATAGGACACAATGAAAAAAATCCAACCCCAATTTTGGCGCGTGATTCTATGGCTCGTTTTTTCAGGGTTGCTCAGGTTGGAACGCGTCTACCCGTTCAATCTGGCCTTCACCAGGGCGGAGACCTTGGCGATATCAGCGCGCCCCGCAATGCGCGGTTTGAGCGCTGCCATTACTTTTCCCATATCCCGCATTGTGCCCGCGCCGCTTGTTCTGATTGCTTCGTGGATTTCTTGCAGGAGTTCACTTTCGGATAGAGGCTGTGGGAGATAAGACTGGAGTACGCTAACCTCAAATATTTCCTTGTCCGCAAGGTCTTGACGCCCTGCAGATTCGAATTGAGATATTGAGTCCGCTCGTTGCTTAAGCATTTTCTCAATGACTAACATGATTTCAGAATCTGTAAGCTCTATCCTCTCATCAATTTCTCTCTGCCTAATTGCAGCAAAGAGTAAACGGATAACCGAAAGACGCTGGGCATCCTTTGCGCGCCTTGCGTCTTTCATGTGCTCAGAAATTTGCTGTTTGAGCGCCATCCGCATCAATCAAAAAAGCAATAACAAAGTGTCTAGGAGCGTGGGAATCTAGGGCAAATCGACGGACTTTACTGATAGCGCCGCTGTCATTATGGAGGGGGTACACTATGACAATCTACCTACATAGAAACAGCTGGTTACCACAATTTAGCGAATGTACTCGTAACGGCGATTTGGCGATTAATAGAGCTTTGGCGGAAGCATCTGGCCGCGGATCCGCTTATAATGACGCCTAACTGCGGCAGCAAGTTTGCGTTTACGTTCCGTCGTGGGTTTTTCATAAAACTCACGCGCTCTTAACTCTGTTAGAAGCCCTGTTTTCTCGATGGAGCGCTTAAAGCGACGCATCGCCACTTCAAACGGCTCATTTTCTTTTACTCGTACGCTTGGCATAGGTCTGGAAAGAAAAAAACTCGATTATATAACAAAATAATAAGACTCTACAATTCATCTGCGAGTTGTCTAGTAAACTACTGGGTTATTTTCCGATGTTCTTAAATCGGATATTTTATTGATACTTATAGCGACGTCACTGCCGAAACCATGATTATCTTAGGTATAGAAACGTCTTGTGACGAGTCTGGTATCGCTTTGTACGATGAAGAGCGTGGTCTTTTAGCGCATCGAGTCTATTCACAAATAACGACCCACGCGCCGTTTGGCGGGGTTGTTCCTGAGCTTGCTTCAAGAGACCACATTCGAAAACTCGTCCCGTTGGTATACGCGGTTCTATCTGACGCCGCATGTGAATTAGCTGACATTGATGTTATCGCGTATACCGCCGGGCCCGGATTAGCGGGCGCATTACTCGTTGGCGCAAGTATCGCAAGCGGCTTAGGATATGCGCTCGGCATCCCGGTAATACCGTTACATCATCTTGAAGGCCATTTACTATCTGCGCTTTTAGTTAATCCGGCTCCGACCTTTCCCTTTAACGCGCTATTAGTTTCTGGCGGGCACACACAACTTATTACTGTATTTGGTGTTGGTAACTACCATTTGTTAGGCGAAACGGTAGACGACGCCGTTGGTGAAGCATTTGATAAGACAGCAAAATTACTTGGGCTAGCGTACCCCGGCGGACCGGAGCTTTCCAGAGTGGCGCAATACGGGCGAGGCGGGCGGTTTAGGCTGCCCCGCCCCATGCTTAACAGCGGCGACTATAATTTTAGTTTCAGTGGACTGAAAACTGCTGTGGTAACGCTAGTCAAAGATTTAGTACTTGATGCGCAAACAATAGCCGACATCGCCCACGCGTTTCAGGATGCTGTAGTCGATGTACTGGTTAGCAAATCCATCAATGCGATGGTCGCAACAAAGTTAGATCAGCTAGTCGTTGTCGGAGGGGTCGGTGCGAACACACAATTAAGACAACGCTTCAGTGAGGTGGGAATTCAACAGAGGCTTAAGGTATTTTATCCTGACGTCGAGTTTTGTACCGATAATGCAGCAATGATCTCGTATGCGTGTGCAGCCCGGATCAAATCCGACCACATTCAGCGTAACCTCGTTTTCAGTGTTAGCCCACGTTGGGAGTTAGGGGAGTTAGCGTCACACTAAGAACCTATTTTATCCGACTTTTTTAACTGGCTTTCTTTGCCAGATATTAAATTGCGAATATTTTCCTTGTGACGCCAGAAAATCAGAAGCGTCAGCGTCAATACAGCAACTGGGTAGATGGTAAATCCAAAAATTCCCCATGCGACGAATGGCGCGAGCCCCGCGCTTATTAAAGCCGATAACGAAGACGTTCGACTAAGCGCGAAAATTATTACCCAAACCGCAAGTGCAGATCCCCCTAATGCGAGATCGAAACCCAGTAATACCCCAGCGGTGGTGGCTACGCCCTTTCCCCCGGCAAAACGAAAGAAAATCGGAAACATATGGCCTAAAAC
>CANMPU010000003.1 GCA_947499755.1 Betaproteobacteria bacterium
ATTTGCAACAAGATTCCAAAGCCAAGAAAGTGTTTTCGGCAACGCTAGGTGTATTAAAGGGCGCTTTCCGCTTTCCGCTTTACGACGCAGGCCCTTTCAAAATTTAAGGGTACAAGAGATATCAAGGTTCAGTTTCATACCGTCACTGCGGGGATTCGCGGGACAGATATTTGGGGCAAGGTTGCACCGGACAAAGATCTCGTCTGCCTGATTGAAGGAAAAATCAGCGTAGCCAGGGGCGATGACGCACCAATCACAATGGAAGACCCGCGTTCATTTTATGTGGTTCCTAAAGACGCAGAACCTCTTCCAGTACAACCGTTGCCGCGCGGCCAATTGGAAAAGTGGGCTTTGGAAACAGAAATCGCGGACGGTGCCGGTGCAATTCGCCGTGGCGGAAAGTGGAAAGTAAATATAGTCGAAGTCGATAATCAAAAAGATGCGCTCGAGGTGTACGATACCCTGGAAGAAAACGGATATGCTGCTGAAGTTAAGCCCATAAAAATAGGCGAGCCTTGGTCCTATCGCGTCCGCATCGCAAACCTACCCAGCAAGAATGAAGCAGAAGCCCTAGGCGAAAAATTAAAGAGCCAGCTAAATTATTCTACTGTGACGGTATCTAAATAAGTACTAATTGAATTTGCGCGATTACCCGCGCGTTCAAAAAATGAAAACGCTCGCGATTAACGTGAGCGCGAGGTGGTGTTTATAATTGCCACAGTAGAGCGTGTGGTTATCTGTTAAGACTAGAGGGTGATGTGTTAGAAGAGTTGTTGTCTGGTTTAAATCCCAAGCAGAAAGAAGCAGTCACTTTAGCGCCACGTTCCGCATTAATTCTTGCGGGGGCAGGCAGCGGAAAGACCAAGGTATTGACTACGCGCGTTGCTTGGCTAATCCAAACCTCGCAGGTAAATCCGCTGCAAATTCTCGCTGTCACATTCACCAACAAAGCAGCGAAGGAAATGCTAATCCGTATTTCCGCAATGCTGCCGATTAATACACGGGGGATGTGGGTAGGAACGTTTCACGGCTTGTGCCACCGTCTATTGCGGGCGCACTATCGTGATGCCGGGTTGACGCAAGCCTTCCAGATTATGGATAGCCAGGATCAGTTGGCTATGATAAAGCGCTTGCTTAAAGCGTTGAACGTCGATGACGAAAAATATCCAGCACGCCAATTACAATACTTTATCAACGACGCCAAAGAAACTGGTTTGCGTGCGTCGCAAGTAGAAGCGCATGACGATTACACGCGCAAACAAACTGAGTTGTATGCGGTTTACGAGGAACAATGTGCAAAGGAAGGCGTCGTCGATTTTTCAGAATTATTGTTACGCTGTTTCGAGTTGTTGAGCAGAAATGAACTATTACGTGCGCACTATCGTCAGCGTTTTTCTCATATTCTGGTTGATGAATTTCAAGATACCAGTCGATTGCAGTATCAATGGTTACGACTATTGGCAGGCGACAAGAATTCTGTATTCGCCGTTGGCGACGATGATCAATCGATCTATGCGTTTCGCGGCGCCGATGTCGCGAATATGCAAGATTTTATTAAGACATTTTCCGTTGAAGAAGTAATTAAGCTGGAACAGAATTATCGATCGCATGGCAATATCTTGGATGCGGCAAATGCACTCATCAGCCACAATAAAAATAGACTGAGCAAAAGTCTATGGACGTCAGAAGGTAGTGGCGAACCGCTGCGAGTTTATGAGGCCGCGAGCGATATGGAGGAAGCTGATTTTATTGTTGATGAAGTCAAGGCATTGCGTGTACAAGGTGTGCCGTTGTCGCAGGCCGCGATTCTTTACCGATCCAATGCGCAATCTCGTGTGCTCGAGCATGCCTTATTCTCAGCAGCAATTCCGTATCGTGTGTACGGGGGGTTGCGATTCTTTGAACGTCAGGAAATAAAGCATACATTGGCGTATTTGCGATTGATCGCAAATTCAGATGACGATGCTGCGTTCTTACGCGTAGTGAATTTCCCTACGCGTGGTATTGGAAACCGTGGTTTGGAACAGTTGCAAGATTTAGCAAAAGAGCGTGGGCTAAGCCTTTGGAAAGCCGCCTGCCTTTCGCATCTTTCAGGCAGGGCAGGAACGAATATTTCCGCATTTACAAACTTAGTCGAATCTATGCGCGAAACGTGTCTCGATTTGCCATTGGCGGAAGCGATAGAGCACGTAGTAGAAGCGAGTGGCCTGATGCAGCATTATCGCTCAGAGCGTGACGGGGCCGATCGTGTCGAGAATTTGAATGAGTTAATAAATGCTGCAGTGACCTTTATCGGAGAATACGAAAAGCAAAAATCAGATGACGCTAACGATAGCGAGCTCACTGCATTCTTGTCGCACGCTGCCCTTGAGGCGGGTGAGCATCAAGCATTACCTGGGAGCGAGGCGCTGCAATTAATGACAGTGCACGCCGCCAAAGGTCTAGAATTTTATTCGGTATTTTTGAGTGGGTTGGAGGAGGGGCTGTTTCCCCATGAGAATTCGATTTCGCTGCAAGCGGGTGAAAGTGGAAGTCTCGAGGAAGAACGTCGATTGATGTACGTTGCCATCACACGTGCGCGCCGTCGGCTTTACATGAGTTACGCGCAGAGCCGCATGCTGCATGGCCAGACGCGCTACAACGTCGCGTCGCGTTTTTTACAGGAAATACCCGAGGAATTACTCAAACGCTTACAAGTCGAAAATCGCGAACAACCCGCAACGTCGCTAACTAGAGTCGATGGCATGGCAACGCCGGTAAGTAGAGTTATTGAAGCGTCAGTGTGGCGCATAGGGCAAAACGTCGTTCACGCAAAATTTGGCCAGGGGATCATCATTAACTCTGAAGGTCGCGGGTGCGATGCACGGGTGCAAGTCAATTTTCATAACGCCGGACCTAAATGGTTGGCGCTGGAGTATGCGAAGTTAGTTCGCGTTTGATCCGGTACTTCGATCGTTAAGAAAAGCCTGAATGCGCTCTTTGGTTGCAGGGTGCGAGGATAAAAATCCTGTAGAGTCGTTGTCCGAATGTTTATCTTGCATCCGGCTGAGAATGTCGGCAAATCGTTTAAGAGGAATATTGTTGGTTTTAAGGTACTGTAACGCGTACTTGTCGGCTTCAATCTCGAACGCGCGCGAATATTTTGCTTCCAGGAGCACGGTAGGCAACGCCGCCGCGATCGCGCTCGTAGAGGCTATATCACCCACCACGGCCGCAATTACCAGGGCGACCCCCGAACTTTGTAGTGCGTGCCGTAATCCATGGCGGTATTCTAAATGGCCGAGTTCGTGTGCCAGAACCGCAACTAATTCTTCATCATGTTTCGCGAGTTGTACCATTTCATCGGTCATCACAACGATGCCGGACGGTAATGCAAGGGCGTTCGCGCCTATTTTCTTGCTTTCCCTAAGTTCAAGCACATAGCCTGCGCCTGGCTTTGTATTCACGACCATTTGTGCAAATTTTGCCTTGAGCTCCTTTTGCCGTAATTCGGGAAGTTTTGAAGGAAAAAACAGGAACCCATCCAGGGTTTTCATTACACGGTCACCTAAAGCTCTTTCTGTATTGGCAGGGAGGGCAAACGCCACAGATCTAGCAAGTGCAGGCACGCCGTAAGCGATTGTAGCCCAAACAGCCACAGCCGTAATAATCAGGGCGGCCCCAGCATAAATAACCTTAGATTCGAGCTTGTGCGCAAGTGCGGAAGCCTGTGGCTGATGCTGAGCCAGAAACGCATCCAGTGCATCATTATCGGCAATCTCGCATTGTGATCCGTCTAAAAAATAAACGAGCCGACGTGTATTGCCAAGGCGCGAAGAAAACTTAACACTTTCTAGGCTATGTCGAATTTCTGTGTCGCACCAATTTACGACTAGCTCCCCCGAGGATTGTAGATGCAAATATGCGGGATGCCTATTCGATGTTTTTCCATCATAAAAATAGGCATCCAAGGCGGTCATAACGCGATATCAAAATCGAACATATCGACAATTTCTTCGCCCATTGCGCTAACTTGTTGCAGTTCGGCCGCGACGAAATTGTCTAGGGCAACATTGCTAATCAGACTAAGGTTTTGTATTCGATAGCGCGTCCATCTAATTTTTGCCCAGGGTGCTAGCAAGCCCACTGACAGGATGACCGCGAAGATATTCGAGATGCTAATCCAGGCGACGCGCCCGAACGTTAAGCTACTCTGCATGCGATTTCCCGCGATACTTATATTATTCCACACCAGATTCTGAAGCGAGGTCCGTAGATAGGGAGAAATGAGGACAACAAAAACGAGCACGACGGGTATCCATACAAGCAGACCAATGGCTGCCCCAGTCTTCATAGCCGAATGTGATAACTGGAAAAATATAACGCTGCCGACTATCCCCAAAAGAGCTATCGCTGCGAACACCTTTAAATAAATTGCATAAAAACTTTTCACCAGGGCAGCAAAGTCAAAAGTTGTCGTGCCGTAGGCACTATTCTCTGCAATAAATTTCTTGGTTCGTTGCATGAAAAATGGGAATAACAAACCTACCGTGAGACCGACTAGTAGAGCGATTCCAATATAGACTTTTGCCGCGCCAATCGCTGTGCCGGTAAAGTTAAAACGTAGGTTGCGATAAGAAGAGTTGCGCGCATTAAATCGCATAGTGCGTACCAATAGCCACGGAAACGCGATTAGCAAAATCACGGTAAAAACAAATGCGATCTCTGGATATAATCTCTGCGCCAAGGACGACGCGCCAAGAAAGGCGACAGCAATCAGACGGCCTTTGACAATGGCAACCGGATTGCCGGTGTATTCGAACGATGTATTATCTAGAAGAGTATTTGAATAGAAATAGCGCTTCGTGCGAACTTTTGCCCAGGCGGAATATATTCCCAGAGTGATAATGGAAAGGCAGATATTGACGATCCAAATTTTGAAATATTCGACAGCGTTTCCGGTAAATTGAAACGGCAGAGTTTTCGTCGGTGGCGAGAGATCTTGTTCCACTACTATTCCTTTTCGTGACTATGTTGTTTTCGGGCTAAGGGGCGCTCGAATTCATTCCGGTATTGTTATCAATCTCGCCGAAGATATCAACATAGCTCGCATAAATTGTTGGAAATATCAAGGGGACAACAACAATTAGGCCAAGCCCTAAGGGAATTGCCGCAATAATCGTAATCAGCAAGTAGGCAGCGCCATAGACTACAAACGCGCCTATATTTTGTAGACAGACAATAAAGCTTATTTTCATTGATGGAATCGCGGGCGTGCCAGTAAAAATCACCAGCAAGGGAGCAAACCAAATAACCATCAACAATGGAACCGTTAGCCCCAATGCGATCGCAAGAAATAGCAGGACTTTAGTTAACATTTCTGGAGGAATTGCTTGATACTTTCCTTCGTAGATAACGCGAACGACATCCCAACCTAGGAGTAAGACGCATAGAATAAAAATCAGTATTTGGCCGACAAGATAAATTCCGCCTATCGTAATAAGATGCGCGGTTTGCTTTTGAAATCCAGCAAACAAATGTGCGATTACCAGATTGTTCCCTTTCTTCAGATCGCGGCATCCCAGCATGAGTCCCGCTAGGAATGTTGGATACAGAAGTGAAGAAACCAGAGGACCAAGTAGCGGAATCAATTGCAAAATGACGGCAATGGCAAACAAGATGATCGTTAATGCTATCCAGATGAGCGGATTTTTACGGAATAGAAGAAACCCAGTTTTAATCCACAGCCAGCCATTTCCCGCCGGAACGACGCGTACATTCATTTGATCTTCCTCAGTCTAATTGGTTATGCGAGCAGTTGTTGAAGATTGGGTTGATGATTGATATGGTTCTGTAGGATACGTTTAAAGTGTTGCGGGTCTTTAGCATGGGTCAGTTCTCCAGGGCGCGGCAAGTGATAGTCGTATAAACGCGATACCCAAAAACGCAGTGCGGCGGCACGCAGCATCACCGGCCAAACAGAAAACTCGGTGGCAGTCAGGCGACGTATTCCGTTATAGGCTTTGATTAATGCAATCGCGCGCGGTTGATCCATCTCACCGTTTGGCATTATGCACCAGTCGTTGATCGTAATTGCAACGTCATAAAGCAACACATCGATACAGGCGAAATAAAAATCGATAATCCCACCCAAGATTGAATTGTCAAATAGTATGTTATCGCGGAAAAGATCAGCATGAATCACGCCTCTAGGTAAATCTTCAAATCGATAGCGCGATTGAAATTTTACTTCCGTCGTAAGTAAGGTTTGATCTTCACTAGCGAGAAACGGGATTATTTGCGGCGCGGTACTGGACCACCATTGGGGGCCACGTGGATTGGGCATGGCGCCACGATAAGTTCTTCCTGCAAGATGCATATCGGCGAGTAGTTCGCCAACTTGCGTGCATTGTTCAATTCTTGGCTGTTCGATTGCTTTTCCAGGTAAGCACGTTACGATGGCTGCGGGTTTGCCATTCAGATCACTCAATAATTGATTGTCCAGATTTGCAATCGGTCTAGGGCACCGCACGCCGTGATTCGAAAGATGCGCCATCAGATTTAAATAAAACGGCAACTCCTCTTTTTGCAGTTTTTCAAAAAGTGTCAGAACAAACTTGCCATGGGTGGTCGATAAGAAAAAATTGGTGTTTTCAATACCTGCGACTATCCCTTTGAGATCAACCAAAGCGCCTAGGGAATAATTCTTGAGCCATTGGCTGGCTTGTTCTGGTGTGACCGGGGTAAAGACCGACATTATTTAGTTGTTTGGTCGCGCGCTAATTCATGAGTCCTTTGAACGAGCGCGTAACACGTGTGAATTAAAACTGATGTATGACCCACATAGGTGCACGAACACCGCTATCTAGATTATCTTGTCGTGCAAACTGCCCATCACCGCGTTGGTCTACTAAGTAGTAAGCAGGTCCTTTTGCCGGAATAACCTTCATCATGTACAGTTGACCGTTGATACGGTATTCCTCAACCTGCTCATTGCCGCGCTTAATAATAGTTACTTGAGGCTCAAGCGAAGGATCGAGCTCCATACCGGCGGGCGGCGGTGGTGGCTCTGGTAATGGCTGCAAATCGCTAGGTTTCGACTCTTGCGCCATCGCAAGAGGGCAACATAAAATCGCTAGCAGTATAAGGAAGGAGAAACGGCGCATAATTATCTTTCGTACCAGTTTAATTGAACGATGCGAACGCCCATAGTTTACCATGTCTACAAATGTAGAAGTATTTCACGTTCGGATGCAGATGGCTCAAATCCGCGTTTTTCGTAATGATCAAAAATCGCCTGGACCACTGCCTTGGGTTGGTCGATCACTCGGATCAAGTCCATATCTTCTGGATTAATCATCCCTTCGGAAACTAAAGTCTGCTTAAACCAAGCTAGCATTCCGCGCCAAAATGGCTCATGAACTAAAATGATAGGTATTTTTCGTGATTTCTTCGTTTGAACCAAAGTAGCCGCTTCCATTAGTTCGTCTAGCGTTCCGAACCCGCCGGGCATGACGACATATGCAGAGGAAAATTTTACAAAAGCGACCTTGCGTGCAAAGAAATGGCGGAAAGTTTGGCTTATATTTTGGTAGGGATTGGCACGCTGTTCGTGGGGAAGTTGGATATTGAGGCCTATGCTAGGAGATTTGCCAAAGTAAGCGCCCTTGTTTGCGGCTTCCATGATACCTGGGCCGCCACCGGAAATCACACCGAAACCGGCGTCAGACAACTCGCGCGCGATCTCTTCAGCTAGTTTGTAATAGGGGTGCCCTGGGGGCGTGCGCGCGCTGCCGAAGATACTTACGGATGGACGTACTGAATTCAAACGTTCCGACGCCTCAATGAATTCTGACATAATCATCAGTACGCGCCAGGCTTCGCGACCCTGCCACGGATCAGTGGGCGACGCTGGCGCAGTGGGAGGCGGAGAGGGGCTCTTTATTAAATCCATATTACGTCCTCATTTGACTCAGAATGTTAGCGTATCGAATCTTAACGTTTAAATCGTAATTATTGCGAGTTTGTCAGGCCATGAAAACATTATTACTAGTTGACGGTTCTTCTTATCTGTATCGCGCCTACCACGCGATGCCTGATCTGCGAAACAAGAATGGTTTACCTACCGGCGCAATCTACGGCGTGCTTAATATGTTACGCCGTTTACACAAAGAAATACCCAGCGATTATAGCGCGTGTGTGTTTGACGCAAAAGGAAAAACCTTTCGCGACCATCTATATCCGGCCTATAAAGCAAACCGTCCCGCAATGCCGGATGATCTTGTAGAGCAAATCGCGCCTCTACATCATTGCATCAAAGCGATGGGGTGGCCGCTGCTCATCGTAGATGGCGTCGAAGCAGACGATGTGATTGGTACTCTCGCAAAACAAGCGGAAAGCAACGGAATTCACACGGTCATTTCGACAGGCGATAAAGACATTACGCAGCTCGTAAATCCGCATGTGCGACTCGTCAATACCATGTCGAATGAAAATCTAGATACTGCAGGTGTTATCGCAAAATTTGGTGTGTCTCCTGAACGTATCGTTGATTATCTTACCTTGATAGGAGATAGCGTTGATAACGTTCCCGGCGTAGAAAAAGTGGGGCCGAAAACAGCGGTTAAGTGGCTAACACAGTATAAAGACCTCGATACTCTGGTTGCGCACGTCGACGCTATCGGTGGTGCTGTGGGCGACAATCTACGCAAAGCATTAGATTGGTTACCACAAGCACGCGAGTTGCTGACTATAAAATGCGATGTTGCCCTACCGATAAGCGTTCAAGACTTAGTTACCAAAGCGCAGGATATACCAGCGCTAGCCGAGCTCTATACAACTTTGGAATTTAAAACCTGGCGTAAGGAGCTTGAGGGAGCGTTGCTCGGTACAGACTTGAATCGCGAAACAAGTGTGCCAATCAGCGCAACGCTCACACCGCGGAACTACGAGGTTATTTTTTCGGAAGCGCAATTATTACATTGGCTCGATAAAATAGAACATGCAGCCTTAGTCTGCGTAGACACTGAGACCACAGGCCTGGACCAAATGGGGGCGCAAATAGTAGGTATTTCATTCGCATGCGAAGCACATCATGCGGCGTACTTACCGCTTGCCCATCGCTATGCGGGAGCCCCACAGCAACTTGATTTTTCCCGGGCGCTAGAAATTCTAAGACCGTGGTTAGAAAACGCGCATCGCCCTAAGCTTGGACAGAACATCAAATACGATAAGCATATATTCGCCAATCACGGCATTAATCTGCAAGGAGTCGTGCACGACACTTTATTGCAATCTTACGTTTTGGAAAGCCATAAGCCACATGATATGGACAGTTTAGCTGAACGTTATCTCGGCGTGAAAACCATTCATTACGAGGACGTGGCGGGCAAGGGGGCGAGTCACATTGGGTTCGATCAGGTGGCAATCGAAATTGCAACCGCCTATTCTGCCGAAGACGCAGATATTACCTTACAGCTACATCAAAATTTGTTCCCGCAAATTGAAAACAATCACAACCTAAATTATGTCTATCGTGACATTGAAATGCCGGTGTCAGAAGTTTTATTTATTATGGAACGTAACGGCGTCCGCTTAGACGTCGGATTGCTTGAAACACAGAGCCAGGAGCTGGGGAGTAAAATGTTTTCGCTGGAAAAGGATTCGCATACCCTTGCGGGCAAACCATTCAATCTTAATTCACCCAAGCAAATCCAAGAGATATTATTTGATCAATTGAAGCTGCCGGTTACTAAAAAGACCCCCGGCGGCGTACCATCGACAGACGAAGACGTATTACAGCAACTGGCGCTTTATTACCCTCTCCCTAAGTTGCTGCTTGAATATCGTACTTTGGCAAAACTGAAATCAACCTATACCGACAAACTCCCGCGCATGGTGAACGCGCGCACTGGCCGGGTACATACGACTTATGGGCAAGCCGTGGCAGTGACCGGACGGCTCGCCAGTAATGACCCAAACTTACAGAACATCCCGGTACGGACGGCGGAAGGCCGGCGTATTCGCGAAGCATTTATTGCCTCCCCCGGCACTAGTATCGTGTCGGCTGATTATTCGCAAATCGAACTTCGTATCATGGCGCACCTATCGCATGATGAGAACTTGATCAAAGCATTTCGCGAAGGTGCCGACGTGCATCGGCATACCGCCGCTGAAGTTTTCGGCATCGAACAAGATGCCGTCACCAGCGAACAAAGGCGTTACGCGAAAGTTATTAATTTCGGCTTAATTTACGGAATGTCTGTATTTGGCTTGGCAGCGCAATTGGGAATAGAGCGCGGCGCAGCGCGGCAATATATGGAGCGCTACTTTTCCCGTTATCCAGGCGTCGCGGACTATATGCAGAGAACACGCGAGCTTGCGCGCGAACAGGGCTACGTGGAAACGATTTTCCACCGGCGCTTGTTTCTACCTGAAATCAAAAGTTCAAACGGGGCGCGACGCCAGGGGGCGGAACGCGCGGCTATCAATGCGCCGATGCAAGGTACTGCGGCGGACTTGATAAAACTAGCTATGATTGCAGTTCAGCGTTGGATACATACAGAAAATATGGAGACTAAACTCATTATGCAAGTTCACGACGAATTGGTTTTGGAGGTTCCCAATAACGAACTAGAAATCGTCCAGAACAAATTGCCGGGGTTGATGAGCGATGTCGCGCTACTCGATGTACCACTATTGGTGGGCCTCGGCGTTGGCCCCAATTGGGAGCAAGCACATTAGCGTGTTAACACAACTAACGCTAAGAAAAATAATACTGGCTTGCACTAGCGCGCTCGTTTATTATTTCGCTGCTCTTTCTAGTATAGAATTGCTTTTTGGTGAAAAATATTTGCAATGACTTTTTCTTGTTTCGCTATTAACGTGAAGCGCAGAAGTACACTCCTGTTGACGGCCGCAGTATTCGGTTGCATAGGAGCAGCTCACGCGGAGAAAAATTCCGCGATTGCCGACCGTATGGCGAATCTACCGAAGATCACGGAGGCGTCGACGTCGATGGAACCTTTAGATATTGATTTTGTGGACTGGCGTGGTAAGCATTCACAAAAAACGTTCAACCTGCGGATACCGCGTGCGTATATCGCGGCATTGAATTGTTCCATTGATGGAGAGATTTATTTGCGGCTAGACGCGACCATAACGGAGTTGAGGCCTTGTGGTGTAACTCTAATCGATCAGCTTGCGCAAAAACCAGGTCAAAAAAATGATATGGATCGGCTATCGGTATTTGTTGGCAACGAATATTTCGACCCGCCAGAAAAGCGTTGGCGCTTTTGGTATGAGGACACCGTTGATAAGACCCGGCGGCCTACGCGCATGCAAAATTTGTACAATGTGTATCGCTTACCTGACCAATTTGGTTTAGAGCACTATCGTAAGCGCGACTGCGGCGATTTGGTTAAGGTGGTTCCAGCCGAAGTGAACGCTCGCGCCCCGTGCCACGACATCGACAACGAGATATTTGTCAGTTCTCCCAAAGCGCGTGACAAGGTGTATTACACCTGCGCTTTACTGGAAGCGAGTGGGGATAAAAATTGTACTGCCTTCGCAACGCATAAGGGGTGGCGCATGCAATACACATTTGCGCGCGGAATGATTAGTCGTTGGAAAGAAATCGATACCGCTGCGCACAAGTTGGTGGCGCGTTTTGAAGTGCACCACTAGCGCTACCGCGAACAGTAAATCCAGATGGTGTGCTGGGCTTCTGTGAATCGTACATTCTTTAGCGAGACCTATGCGATCCGTGATTCGATTTTCAGAAATATTTCAAAAATGATCGAATATTAATCACATGAAACTTTCTGTACCAATTCATTACTCTATTATCCCCATACAGCCGGAAGCGCATCTATTTGAGGTAACTTGTCATATTGACAAACCTAACCCCTTAGCGCAGACATTTTATTTGCCCGCGTGGGTTCCCGGCAGCTACATGATTCGCGAATTCGCGAAAAACATCGTTCAAGTGTTTGCGGTATGCAAAGGAAAGCCAGTAAGTATCGATAAGGTGGACAAGCACACGTGGGTCGTCACCAATTGCCTGGGGCCGCTTACGTTACGCTATCAAGTCTATGCGTGGGATTTGTCGGTACGCGCCGCGTATCTTGATACGACGCGTGGGTTTTTTAATGGTAGTAGCGTTTTCTTATGTGTGTCGGGTTGGGAAAGAGAGCAATGCGCGCTTGATATCCTGGCGCCCAAGGGAAAGCAGTATTCCGGCTGGAGAGTTGCGACGACGATGCCCCGATCTGGCGCCAAACAATACAGCTTTGGTCGATATCAAGCGCAAGACTACGAGGAGTTAATTGATCACCCCGTAGAGATAGGACGTTTTTCGCAAACGACTTTCAAGGCTCGCGGTGTCCCGCATGACATTGTGATCGCAGGTCGACATGACGCAGATATGATGCGCTTACAAAAAGATCTCAAGAGACTTTGTGAGCAGCACATTCATCTTTTTCGTGAGAAGCCGCCAATGAAGCACTACATGTTTCTCGTGTCTGCAGTGGGGCAGGGTTATGGAGGGCTAGAGCATAGATCATCCACCGCGTTATTATGTAGTCGCGATGATCTACCTAACGCAACGCATACCGATGTCGATGAAAACTATCGAACGTTTCTCGGCTTGTGTAGCCACGAGTATTTTCACCTATGGAACGTAAAACGCATTAAACCCCAGGCGTTTATTCCTTATGATTTAACACGCGAGTGTTACACCAGATCGCTTTGGGCGTTTGAAGGAATAACTTCTTACTACGACGACCTTGCTTTAGTGCGCGCCGGATTAATTGCACCAGAGCACTATCTTGAATTATTAGCCAAGACAATTACCAGTGTGTTACGAGGCTCGGGGCGCACCAAGCAAAGCGTTTCTGAATCCAGCTTTGACGCCTGGATTAAATATTATCGGCAGGACGAAAATTCACCAAACGCGATCGTAAGTTATTATGCCAAGGGCGCACTTGTCGCTTTGGCACTGGATTTGCTTATTCGTACAAGAACCAAGGAAAAGGTATCCCTTGATGATGTGATGTTTGCCCTTTGGCAGAATTACGGTAAGACAGGAATTGGGCTAGCGGAGCAGGAAATTGAAAAGGTGGCGCAGGGTGTGTCTGGCGTAGATCTCAGCGATTTCTTTGATCATGCTGTACGTGGAACAAGCGATTTGCCACTGCGCGAATTATTGGAAGCAGTGGGAATTCGTCTGGAAATGCGGGTGGCGGAATCGGTTGGCGATAAAGGGGGAAAGCCGGCCGCTAAGAAGCCTATTTACCTAGTACGTCGCCCGCATTTTGGTGCTGTGATTGGTGGCAGTGGCGCCGAGATAAAGTTGACCCAGGTTTTGGATGGCGGCGCAGCTCAATTGTCTGGATTGTCAGCGGGTGATGTGGTGGTGGCAATTGATGGAATCCGCGTAACGCGAGCGAGTTTTGAGCCCATGTTAAATCGTCACGTACCCGGAGAGTCGGTGGAAATGCATGTTTTTCGACGCGACGAACTAATGACATTTCGTGTCAAGTTGTTGCCGCCCCCCGTTGATACTTGCTTTCTTAGAATGGATGATAAGCCGTCTAAGGGCGCGTTAAGGTTAAGAAATGAGTGGCTGCGTATCGCCAATATTTAGAGGTAATGATTGGTAGTGTAATGGAAGGTGAAAACCTATGCTTGAACAGGAACGTAGAATCAGCAGCGATCGCAGACACGGGCAAGGCGCTGCCGGGCGCAAGCCACCATTCTTGACTCAAGACGGTGGCGTAATCTATGCAGATCGACGTCTCCACCCGGATCGGCGCTTAGTTTGCGCGGAAGTCAGATTAGTCAGCACGAGTCCAGTCAAGGGCAATTGACCTCTCGGCAATGTCGCCATTTAAACCAAACTCTTGCTTACAATTTCGTACACGTCTTTCGAAATGCCCGGCGCCTTTTTTAACAATTCCAACTGTTGCTTCATCAAATATTGTCTCTGCGGTTCTAGTCTATGCCAGCGTTCTAGCACACGGGCAAGTCGCGCCGCCACCTGTGGGTTCAGAGCATCAATTTGCAAGATGCGCTCGGTAAGGAATGCATATCCGGAGCCGTCACGTGCGTGAAAACGTGCTGGGTTGTGCGCGCAAAACGCGCTGATTAACGCATACACATTATTCGGGTTTTTAATATCGAAAGCCGGATGCCGCGTCAGCGATTCGACCGTTTCTAGAGTATTCGGTAATTGCGATAACGCTTGCAGCGTAAGCCATTTGTTAATGACAAGTGGGTCGTGCCGCCAGGTCTCATAAAAAGTAGTAAACACCCGTTCGCGTTGTTCGCTTTGTTTGTGCGAAAAACAGGAAAGCGCTGCGAGCCTATCGGTCATATTATTGGCATCGTTAAACTGTTTTTCACATACCACGTCTATTGCTGGATCGTCTAACTCCATGAGATAAGCTAGGCACTGATTCCTGAGCGCGCGCTTTCCGCTCGATAACGCATCGCGTATGTATGCGCTCGGCATCGCTAGCGCCTTGTAACGCGCGAAAAGCGCTGCGCGCAGCTGAGTAGCAATCGCAATACGCATAAATTGCCGCACGCGGTGTACTGCTTCTGGATCGTTCACCTGCATCTGTTCACCGATATAATTTTCACTTGGTAACGTCAATGCAAGCGCCAATAGAGCCGGGTCTTGGCGGGTTTCGCTAACGATTTTTAAGAGCGCAGATAGAAATGATTGCGGCAAATTGAGGACCGCAGCGCTCTGCTGAAGTGGGATGAGCGCCAGCATGAGTCGCAAGGCAAGGCGTTGACCGGCTTCCCAGCGATTGAATGGATCACTATCGTGTGCCATTAGAAAAGTCAGTTCCTCATCAGAATATTGATAATTGACCTTTACTGGCGCGGAGAAATTCCGTAAAAAAGATGGGATGGGAGCCTGTGGAATATTATGGAATTGAAAAATATTGGTTCGTTGTTTGATGTGCAGTATTTTCGTTGTTTCCGCGGTTATAGATTCGTGTGCAAGCTGCAATGGAATATCGTTCCCCTGCGCGTCCAGTAGCCCCAGCGCTAGAGGTATGTGAAACATCTGCTTACTGGTTTGGCCAGGTGTCGGAGCGCACGATTGTGTCGCCGTAATCGAATAGGTTTTGGCCGACGCGTCATAGACGCTCTGTATATCGATCAGGGGTGTACCCGCTTGAACGTACCATAATCTAAATTGTGTGAGATCAACCGCGCTTGCATCTTCCATGGCTTTGACAAAATCATTCGTTGTTACCGCTTGACCATCGTGGCGCTCGAAATACAAGTCCATTCCTTTACGGAAACTCTCCGGTCCTATGATGGTGTGGATCATTCTGATTAACTCTGCCCCTTTTTCATAAACCGTCGCAGTATAGAAATTGTTAATTTCCATATACGAATCCGGTCGCACCGGATGCGCCATTGGCCCGCCATCCTCGGCAAATTGCGATGCGCGCAAGGTGCGTACATCATCGATGCGTCTCGCCGCGCGTGAGGTCATATCCGCAGAAAATTCCTGTTCGCGAAATACCGTTAAGCCCTCTTTTAGGCTAAGTTGGAACCAATCGCGACAAGTTACCCTGTTGCCAGTCCAATTATGGAAATATTCGTGCGCGACAACGGCTTCAATTGCGTCAAAATCGTCGTCGGTTGCCGTTTGTGGTTTGGCCAGCACATATTTGGTATTAAAAATATTAAGGCCTTTATTTTCCATTGCGCCCATATTGAAATCAGAAGCGGCAACAATCATGTAGACGTCTAAGTCTAGTTCGCGCCCAAACGCTTCTTCATCCCAGCGGATTGCTTTTGTCAACGATTCCATCGCGTGGTGACACTGGTCCAGGTGTTCACGCTCAACATAAATCTGTAACAGCACGTCACGTTTCGACCGGGTTTGAAAATGATTTTCTAGCTTAGCCAAATCACCGGCGACTAGCGCGAATAGGTAGCAGGGCTTGGGAAAAGGGTCATCCCACTTGATCCAGTGGCGATTGTGATCAAGGTCACCAGACGCTATAGGATTGCCATTGCTAAGCAGGACTGGATAGCGTTGTCTATCGGCAACAATCGTCGTCGTATACGTTGCCATGACGTCGGGACGATCCGGAAAAAATGTGATTTTCCTGAATCCCTCAGCCTCACACTGCGTAATAAAAACGCCTCTAGATTGATATAACCCCATCAAACTAGTGTTCCGTTGCGGTTCGATAAGCGTCGTGACGTGAATAGTGCATCGTGCGGGTAGGTCATAAATTACCAACACATTTTCGTCGCAAGAATAGCCTTTATTGCTGAGAGCGACACCATTTACTGACAGTGATTTTAGCTCGAGATTATGGCCATTTAAAACCATCGAGCTGTTGTTGACTAAGGGATTTTGCCGTACCTGTAGTTGCGCGTTTACCTCGGTGCTTTCTTCGCCAAGTTCAAAGCGTAGATCGACGTGGTCAACAAAATGGGGCGGGGGCGAATAATCCTTAAGATAAATTATCGATGACTTCGTCGCCAACATTATTTTTCATCCTTATTTTAATCACGGTGAGCAGTAGCGTTTATTCTATAACATTCGTTACCGCCGACAGCGGATTATGTCGGATTCCCAGGGACAGCGACTTTATTGCGCTGTTATAATATGGGCGTCATTTCAAATTGAGCTACAACCTAATTCGTAATTTCATGATCACGCTCTACGGAAATTCTCCTGACGGACTTACCATCACCAGCGATGCGACCCAGCTGACGGCAGATGTCGTCTGGGTTGATTTGCTAAAACCTTCGAATAGCGAAGAGACCGTGGTTGAAAGTACGCTTAAGGTAGATATTCCGACTCGGGAAGAGCTATACGAAATTGAAGCGTCGAGCCGCTTTTTCAAGGAGGGCAACGCGGTATTCATGACGGTTAATGTCATCAGCAATGCCGATACTGCACAGCCTGAAAGTGCCGCGATTACGTTTGTTCTTGTGGAACAATGCCTGGTTACCTTAAGGTATTCCGCATCGCAGGCGTTTAATAATCTGGTTTATAGATTACATCGTGAACCTAGCGTTGGCGCAAGTGGGGAATCAGTTTTAACGGGATTGCTTGAGGCTATCGTCGATCGAACCGCTGACATTCTGGAGCGCGCAGGAACCGACCTCGAAGCAGTTTCTCGAGAAATATTCGGTGGCAACTCCCCAGCAGGGGCGACAAAACATACGACCAACGAATTGCGTGACGTGCTTAGGCGTATTGGGCGTAACGGTGACATTACTTCTAAGGCGAGAGAGAGCCTAATGAGCCTTAGCCGCCTGTTACCGTTTCTTGCCCAGGCGACGCAAGGAAAGGTTACTCAGGCGGTCAGCGACGTAATAAATATGTTGCATCGTGATACCGAATCCTTGAGCAACCACGCGTCGTTTGTTTCCGATAAAGCTAATTTTCTGCTTGAGGCAACCTTAGGGACAATCAACATCGAACAGAACAATACGGTACGGATATTTTCCGTGGCGGCTGTCGTGTTTTTACCGCCGACATTAATCGCAAGCTTGTACGGAATGAATTTTCAGTTTATGCCGGAGCTGCAGTGGAAATTCGGCTATGCGTTAGCCGTGGGTTTGATGATTGCATCCGCAGTAATGCCGTATCTCTATTTTAAACACCGACGCTGGCTATAGATTTCCTGTCCTTTGCAACCGGCAGGATATTTCGCTCCTTTATTACAAAATATTATATAAAAGTAAGTAAATATTATTTTTTGATATATAAGGAATCTGTTACTCTACACACTCTTTTTTTACCTGATTGATGTTCATCAAATGGCAGAAGATAGCGTAACTCTCGCGAGTGCCGAATTGGCACGTATGTCCAAGGTCGAGCGCTTAAAGCTCGAAAGCGATGGGCTTTTCTACATTACCGATAACGGCGAGAGATGTCCGGTGGCGAATGCGATTGACGCGCTCACCTCTGCAGAAGAACAAACTATCACGGATTCTGTTAAGGAAATCGGTAAGTTTTTTGGTTTCTACAAGCAGCAAGTACGCGACACTGCGGGACGTAAAACTGGAGATTTCATCTTTATGCTACGTGTCAAGAATCCAGCGGGTGGTGAAATGTCTCCAGGACAGTGGCGCGGTCTCAACGACGCCGCAGAACGTTATGCCGATGGCACATTAAGGCTTACGACCAGAGAGGGCATTCAATTTCATTACGTTTACGGTCGTGACCTTGTAGCGATGATCCGGCACATTAATCTCGAATTTAAAAATCAAGCATACCAACTGACGACATTGGGAGCGTGCGGTGACGTTAGCCGTAATACCATGTGTAGCCCGATTGACGATCTCGATGCCGAGCTACCCTTGGATTCAAGAAACCTCGCATATGAAATTGCAAGCACGCTAGCGCCGCAAACCACAGCGTATCACCAAGTGTTTCTGTCGGACGACCAAGGTCGAAGTATCGCTCCCGTTTCATCGGATGAGCGATTTTACGGAACGCAATATCTTCCGCGAAAATTTAAAGTTGGGATTGCGCATCCTCACGATAATTCGGTAGAAGTGCTAACCCAGGACGTTGGGTTCGTGCCGATTGTATCAAATGGAATCGCAAGCGAGTTTGATCTTTATAGTGGTGGCGGCCTAGGCTCTACGCACAATCACCCAGAGACCAGACAATATC
>CANMPU010000004.1 GCA_947499755.1 Betaproteobacteria bacterium
TTTATCGATCGCCTCTGCGGCGTCGGTACCCCCAGGGGGATTATCCGCCCCTACCTCGGCGGGGACGCTCTCCTGGAAAAAATACTCTAGTAGGCCGCCCTTGTTCCCAGGGGTTCTTAATCCAGTATCGGGATCGATATTTGTCGCAACTACGCCTTCCGGTACTGGGGACAATTCCTCGGGCACATTCTTCAGCACCTTGCCCATATAATTCATCCAAATCGGCAACGCGGCCTGTGCCCCGGTTTCGTTTTTCCCCAAGGTATGTGGGTTGTCAAACCCTATCCAGGATACCGCCACCAGGTTACGCTGATAACCCGAAAACCAAGCATCGACTAAATCATTCGTCGTCCCGGTTTTCCCTGCTAGATCATTACGCCCTAGCTGCATGGCGCGGCTTCCGGTACCTACCCTAATCACATCCTGCATTAGACTACCCATAATGAAGGCGTTTCTCACATCAATGACGCGTTGCGCGCCCTCACCGGCTCGCAGCGGCTTTGCCCGCACGATAGTCGCGCCGCGAGCATCTTCAATTCTATCTATAAAATAAGGCTTCACTTTGTATCCACCATTTGCAAAGACGGCGTAACCCGCAACAAGTTGTAGCGGAGTAGCAGAACCCGCTCCTAGTGCCAGCGTAAGATAGGGTGGATGCAGCTCAGGATCAAATCCGAAACGTGTAATATAGTCCTGCGCATACTGTGGTCCAATTGCCTGCAAAACACGGATTGAAACCATATTTTTAGACTTTGCCAACGCCGGGCGCAACCGCATAGGCCCCGCATACTCATCCTCGTAATTTTTTGGCTCCCACGATTTTGACCCCGTCTGCTCCGCGTCGAATGTAATTGGAGCATCTTGTACAATTGTCGCAGGAGTAAACCCTTTTTCTAAAGCAGCTGAGTAAATAAAAGGTTTAAAACATGATCCGGGTTGGCGGAAAGCTTGGGTTACATGATTAAACTGGCTAAGGTTGAAATCAAACCCACCTACCAGGGAAAGAATCGCGCCGTCCCACGGGTTAATAGCGACGAGTGCCGCCTCGACTGCCGGTAATTGCGCGACTTCCCAGTTTCCGTTGGGTGTTTTGTGTACGCGCACTAAAGCACCACGCCTAATTCTCTGATTGGGGGCAACCTGGCTTCCGAGAAATTTTTGTACAAAACTCAACCCGTCTCCTGCAATTTCGAATAGGCCCCCGCCTTTTCGATATATCTTCACGAAGCGTTGATTTGCTTCCAATACAATTGCCGCGCGAAAATCTACGTTTTCGACTTGGTCTTGTAGCATTTCCTCAAGATTTTCGTCCGCAATTTGCCCGCTCAAGTCAAAAAACCCTTCCGGGCCACGATAGCCATGTCGTTTGTCATGAGCATCTACCCCATCACGCAACGCGGCATAGGCGGCCTCTTGGTGCGATTTGCGCAGCGTAGTAAAAACTTTAAATCCCTTCGCATAGGCATCGTCGTGGTAGCGTTCAAACATAGCCTGTCTGACCATTTCGGCAATATAATCGGCCCCCGCGAGATATTGTTTTTGCTCGCGGGTAACTGCGATGACTTGCGTCGTGGCTTCGTCGTAGTCTTCCTGGGTAACGTAGCCCAGCTCCAACATTCTGCGTAACACGTACCTTTGTCGCAGTTTAGATCGCTCAGGATTGACTACGGGGTTGAATGTGCTTGGTGCTTTTGGTAAGCCCGCAAGGACGGCCATTTCTGCGAGATTAAGGTGCTCTAGATTTTTACCAAAATAAATTTGCGCTGCAGCCGCAAATCCATACGCGCGCTGACCTAAATAAATTTGATTGATATAAAGCTGGAGTATTTCGTCTTTACTTAGGCTATGTTCAATTTTGAATGCGAGCAGTGCCTCATTAAATTTTCGCATCAACGTCTTTTCTTTTGATAAAAAGAAATTGCGCGCCACTTGCATTGTAATGGTTGACGCTCCCTGACGCGTCCCACCCGCTGCGAAGTTCGAATAGGCAGCACGTAAAACACCGATGTAATCTACGCCCTTATGTCGATAAAATCGTTCGTCTTCTGCTGCTATAATTGCTTGCAACATTTTGACTGGGACCGCGTCAATCCGGACCAAGGCCCTGCGCTCTTCACCGAACTCACCGATTTGGATGCCCTCCGCGCTATAGACCCTTAGTGGGACCTTCGGCTGATAGTCGGTAAGCGCTTCTAGGGTTGGCAAGTTCGGGTACGCGAGTACCGCGGTGAACCCCGCCAAGAAAGTCCCTAATAAAGCGACGAGTAGAAATGGGGAGAGTAAATAGAGCCACCAACGATTTAACATCAATAGACCTGTGGACCTAGCTTTTTGAGGAGAGAATTTAAAATGAGGCTCTTAAAATAGTACAGGCGGATTATAAACGCGAACCCCTTAGAGCCGTGAGATTATTGCAAATAAATACTTTGACATGGTATGGAGTTGTTGCTGGCATTTAATGCAATTTATATAAATTGCGTCAAAGCCTTGTATGCTTAAAGGAAAAATCGGATTTAATCTCGATTTTCTAGAGGAGATTTTTAAACCCAAAACTCCTCCGCGCATCGGCGTGGACATTAGCTCCACCACTTCCAAGGTACAAGTAAGAAGCCACCGAGAGGTGGTTTTTTTATACCCATAAAATAAAGCCACTTCGATGAGTGGCTTTATTATTGCTTAATTTTTATTAATTAAATTTATAACTTAACTTCAGCATTAAACTATCTAATGAAGGATTAACATTTACATCATACGTTGGAATATAGCCACTTAAGTCTTGACCAATTTGTGTCTTATCATTAAATTCATAATGATCGTAGTTAATACCAAGAATAATATTCTTATTCAATAACTTTAAAGATTTGTCGAAACCTAAACCAATAAGATAGCCAGATTGTCTATTGCTACTTACGCCGGTGTGATCGTATGTAGGGATTTCGTCAGCTTGAGTAGAAAATTTTGCTGATGCGTAACCTAATTTCGCATAAATTAAATTATCATCAAATGCATAACCGAATTTACCAGCGATTGAATTTATATTCTTCATTCGAACTTTGAAACTATTGGTAGCGAAACTTCCAGTCATCTGCTTCGTTTCCTCTAAATCCCCAAAAGTATGATCTAATTCAACGCCAAATAAATAGTTCTTATACTGTTTTTGAGCACCAAGAAAAATTCCACCTAATGCCGAAGTGTCTTTCAGGTCTATGCTGTCGCCGTAAGCATTAAAATAGTGCTGAGATCCAACAACCCTGTTTTCTAATTTAGAGTCCATGGACGCATAACCTACTTTCGCACCAACGGATATTCCAGACCAGTCATATGAATCTGCATATCTAATATTTGCACTTGCTATCAACAAAACTAGCATTAATTTTACAAATTTTTGGTTCATCAGGGAATTCCTTATCAATAAGTTTTAGAAAAACTGGTTATATCAGGAATAATGAGGATTGGACTAAAAGGTTAACGAACCTTAAGTGCTCGAAGCTGTGAAGGAGCATACGCGTAATTAGTAAACTATAGCAATCAAAAAGAGAAAACCCGAAAAACCCTCCCCATTTACCTCTCCCTGCTAAAATACCCCTTAACATCTGGGGCAGGGCATCAAAACCCCCGCCAAAGTTTTTTTTGGGTAGTTTTGTGGATAAGAGGGATTGTCAAAACCCACATCTTGCTGATTAAATTCGGGAAAACATAACAATCCCATTTTGTGCAGCTCCTCGTCGGTGAAGCTAGTCGAACTTGCTACTGCCGGAAAAGACCATTACCGAATTGACCGTTATGCGATTGAGCCGCTTCCTCGTGACGCGGTTGTCGACGGGAACATCCAGAATATTGAGGCAGTTACCGATGCTCTTAAACGCTGCTGGAAACGATCCGGTACGCGGATTAAAAATCTAGCGCTCGCTCTACCTTCCGCAGCGGTAATCACAAAAAAATTATCGTACCCACAGACCAGCGCGATGAAGATCTACAGTTAATGGTCGAAACGGAAGCCAATCAGTATATCCCCTTGGCGTTAGGTGTCCGCTAGTTCCACACGCGACTTAGTTAATTAAGTGCAATGGTTAGGGCGTACTCGCGTACGCCCTTATTTTTGGGGCAGAACGGTTGCTTGATGCGCTGGTCCTATTTAGAATCCCTAGTAGAAACTTATTGAACGTTGGCGAGTATTAAATTGGGGATACCAGAAAATGTGTTTATTGTCGGCCTAATGGGAGCGGGGAAAACTTCCGTTGGCAAGTTGCTTGCAAAACGCCTCAAAAAGCAATTTTACGACTCTGATCTGGAAATTGAGCGCCGTACCGGCGTGGATATATCTATGATTTTTGAGTTCGAGGGAGAACAAGGTTTTCGCAGACGTGAAACTGCCGTAATAAGAGAGTTGTCTGCCTTACGTAATATCGTGCTAGCGACGGGCGGTGGTGCAGTATTAAGCGCGGAGAATCGTGAGCTTCTCGCTAAAAACGGCGCTGTGGTTTATCTAAGAGCTGCCATTAAAGAGCTAATTAGGCGTATCCAGCACGACAAGAAACGCCCGTTGTTGGAGACAGAAGATCGCAACGCCAAACTTACCGAACTTTTAGCGTTACGCGATCCTTTATACAAGGAAATCGCAGACATTATTGTCGATACTGGACGACAAAACCCGGCCAGCCTAACTCTAAAGCTAGAACAAGAGTTAATGGGACTACAAACAAAAGATGTATAAAAAACGCGGTGCCGATTTGCTCGCCAGCAGAGCGGGTCGTTGAAAATCCTAGATCGATCGAAGAATCCATGCAAACAATTCAAGTTGGCCTAAATAGTCGTAGCTATCCAATTTATATTGGAAATGGGCTTATTGCAAACGCTGATCTGGTGTTGCCGCTCTTGGCACAACCACACGTTGCCATCATAACGAATGAAATCGTTGCGCCGCTGTATCTTGATCCGCTCGTGCGGTTTTTTACCAAGAATGGCGTGCGCACGCATACGCTAGCGCTGCCGGACGGCGAAGCCAACAAGGATTGGTCGACACTCAATCGCATTTTCGATTTTCTTTTAACAAATCGTTGCGAGCGTAAAACCACTTTGATTGCGTTAGGGGGCGGCGTAATCGGCGATCTCACGGGTTTTGCTGCCGCGACGTATTTGCGTGGTGTCCCCTTTATTCAGATCCCCACAACACTGTTGGCACAAGTGGACTCGTCCGTGGGCGGAAAAACGGGGATCAATCACCCGCTAGGCAAGAATATGATAGGTGCATTTTATCAGCCGAAGCTGGTGCTTACTGACACGGATACGCTGCGCACGCTTCCCGATAAGGAAATATCTGCAGGATTGGCAGAAATAATTAAATACGGCCTAATTCGCGATTTACCTTTTTTTGTTTGGCTAGAAGAGAACATATCATTGCTTAGACAGAGAGACGCAGCTGCTCTTGCCTATGCGATTTCACAATCGTGTCAAAACAAAGCAGAGGTCGTTATGGCAGACGAACGCGAAGGTGGTGTGCGTGCGTTACTAAATTTGGGGCACACTTTCGGTCACGCGATTGAGGCGGGCCTTGGTTTTGGCACCTGGCTGCATGGCGAGGCTGTCGCTGCGGGAACAATATTAGCCGCAACCGTCTCATTAAGGATGAAATTAATAAGCGAACAAGACCTTGCCAGAATCAAGGATATTTATCAGAAAGCAGGGCTGCCAATAAAAGCGCCTAACCTAGGGAAAGATAAATACCTAGAACTGATGGGGTCAGACAAAAAAGTGGAGGGCGGAAAGATGCGCTTCATCCTACTAAAAAATATTGGCGCGGCATTTGTTTCTTCGGAGGTACCGCAGCAACTTTTGGTTGACCTCCTCTCTGCGCCCTAGGCCCTATCCCCTCGCCTCTATCAAATAGCGCTCGCCGCAAGTCGCCGCTGGTTGAAGCGCACGAACTAAGCATGTAAACTTAAACGCTTTTCTCCGCGCTTTGCAAATCGCTAGCGCTGGTGTAGAACATGCAGGAGCTTGGTGCCATTTACGTGGAAGAATTAGAACAATTGGGATTGCCGATAAAACAGGGGTTATACGACCCCGCGAATGAACACGACGCCTGCGGTGTCGGTGTTATCGCGCACATTAAGGGCGTTAAAAGCCACGACATTGTAGCGCAAGGGCTAAAAATCCTCGCGAATTTAACGCATCGAGGCGCTACCGGCGCAGACCATAGGGCGGGCGATGGCGCTGGTATTTTGATACAAATCCCGGATTCTTTTTTTCGTCGGGCTAGCGATGGACTAGGCATCGCTCTTCCGGCCACCGGTTCCTATGGGATTGGCATGCTGTTTCTACCACGGCACGATAAAAGTCGATCGGAATGCGAACGTTTAATTGAAAAATATATCGTTGATGAAGGGCAGACTATCCTAGGATGGCGCGATGTTCCGACCAACAATAAAGACCTGCCTGATGGAGTAAGATTAACCGAGCCCGTCATGCGGCAGGTTTTTATCGGACGTGGCCAAAATTGTCCGGACGTTGACGCGTTTGAACGCAAGCTTTTCGTCATTCGTAAATGTGCTGAAAACAGCGTACGACAGCTCAAAACGGAAGGCGCAAAATCTTTTTATGTACCATCAATGTCGGCGCGCACGCTCGTTTATAAAGGACTGCTACTCGCGGGGCAGGTTGGCAACTATTACCTTGATCTTAGCGACTCCGCCGTTACATCCGCGTTCGCTTTAGTACATCAGCGTTTTTCTACCAACACTTTCCCGACGTGGGATCTCGCGCATCCGTACCGCATGATCGCCCACAACGGCGAAATTAATACTTTACGCGGCAACGTCAATTGGATGGCCGCACGCCGACACGCGATCTCCTCTAAATTATTTGGCAGCGATTTGGACAAGGTTTGGCCCTTAATTGCCGAAGGTCAGTCAGATTCAGCGTGTTTCGATAATGCATTGGAGCTGTTGGTCACGGGCGGCTATTCCCTCCCTCACGCGATGATGTTACTAGTCCCTGAGGCTTGGGCTGGCAATCCGCTCATGGATGAAGAGAGGCGCGCTTTCTACGAATACCACGCGGCGCTCATGGAGCCGTGGGACGGTCCGGCGGCGGTTGCGTTTACCGATGGCCGGCAAATTGGCGCGACCCTGGATCGCAATGGCCTGAGGCCCGCACGCTATTTGATAACTGATGACGATATCGTCATTCTCGCTTCAGAATCTGGCGTGCTCGATATTCCTCAAAACAAGATTGTTAAAAAGTGGCGCTTACAACCGGGGAAGATGTTCCTAATAGATTTGGGGGCGGGCAGAATTATTGATGACGCCGAGATTAAGGCGCAGCTCGCGTCGGCGCGACCCTACCAACGCTGGATTAGCGAAACACGCTTAGCTCTCGAAGCGCTTTCCTACAAACAAACTCACTTTGCCAGTGACGCTAGTCTGCTGGAGCGCCAACAGGCGTTTGGTTATTCTCAGGAAGATATCAAGCTGTTGTTACAACCTATGGGGGCAGCGGGACAGGAGGCGATCGGCTCGATGGGAGATGATACGCCACTGGCAGTAATGTCAAGCAAACCCAAGCTGCTGTACAACTATTTCCGGCAGTTGTTCGCGCAGGTAACCAACCCCCCGATTGATCCAATAAGGGAAGAATTGGTTATGTCATTGCTATCATTCATTGGGCCGCGCCCAAACTTGCTCGGGATAGACGAAGCAACGCCGCCAATGCGTCTTGAGGTAAGCCAGCCGATTTTATCGCACGAAGAAATTGTGAAAATTCGAAATATTGCAGAACTTAGCAATAAAACCTTTCGCTCGGCTTGCTTGGATACCTGCTATCCGGCATCTCAGGGTGCGCGCGGACTTGAGGCGGCATTAACTACGTTGTGCGAACGCGCAGAACAAGAAGTACGCGCCGGCTACAATATCCTCATATTGTCGGATCGTGGAATGAACGCAACGCGCGTCGCCATACCGGCATTACTTGCAACAGCTGCGACACATCATCATTTGGTTCGTGCGGGACTACGAACAAGCGCCGGCCTAGTGGTCGAGACGGGGTCTGCGCGTGAGGTTCATCACTTCGCGTTGCTCGCGGGCTACGGGGCTGAGGCCATTCATCCCTACCTCGCATTTGAAAGTTTGGCGCACATGGAAAAACTTATTCCTGCTGACCTAACTTCCAAGGAAATTAATAAGCGCTTTATCAAGGCCATCGATAAAGGCTTGCTAAAAGTAATGTCAAAGATGGGTATTTCGACTTACCAGTCGTATTGCGGCGCGCAGATATTTGAAGCAGTGGGATTAAATGCTGCTGTTATAGAAAAATACTTTACTGGCACCGCAAGCAATATCAGTGGAATGGGTATTGTTGATATCGCTGAGGAAGCGTTGCGCTGCCATCACTTAGCGTTTGGCGAAAACCCGCTGTATCAGAATGCTCTGGATCCGGGTGGTGAGTATGCTTATCGCACACGGGGCGAAAGTCATATGTGGTCTCCCGAGACCATTGCGAAGCTACAGCACGCAACTCGGGCCAATAACTACGCGACTTACAAAGAGTATGCAAAAGCGATCAACGATCAAAGTGAGCAGTTGATGACTTTACGCGGCATGTTTGAGTTACGCGAAGCAGCCACGCCGATTTCGATCGACGATGTCGAGCCCGTAAAAGAAATCGTAAAACGATTTTCTACTGGCGCAATGTCTTTCGGATCTATTTCCCGTGAAGCACACACGACACTTGCTATTGCCATGAACAGAATTTCTGGTAAATCCAATACCGGTGAAGGCGGCGAAGAGGTAGACCGCTTTAAAAAATTGCCTAATGGTGATTCGATGCGCTCAGCGATCAAGCAGGTGGCGGCTGGGCGATTTGGCGTCACAACGGAATATTTAGTAAACGCTGATCAGCTACAAATCAAAATGGCGCAAGGCGCAAAGCCTGGCGAGGGCGGGCAACTCCCAGGGCATAAAGTGAGCGACGATATCGCACGCGTGCGCCATTCCGTACCCGGAGTAGGGTTAATTTCGCCGCCGCCGCACCATGACATTTATTCCATTGAGGATCTCGCTCAGTTAATTCATGATTTAAAAAACGTCAACCCTAAGGCGAGTATCAGCGTAAAGCTGGTCTCGGAAGTGGGCGTGGGCACCGTGGCTGCTGGCGTTGCCAAAGCTAAATCTGATTATGTCACCATATCTGGGCATGACGGCGGAACGGGGGCCAGCCCGCTGAGCTCGATCAAACATGCAGGGTCGCCGTGGGAGCTGGGCTTAGCGGAAACGCAGCAAACGTTGGTTCTCAATCGCCTGCGTGGTCGAATCGCCGTGCAAGTTGATGGCCAAATGAAAACGGGGCGCGATGTGGTTATCGGAGCGTTGCTAGGGGCGGACGAATTTGGATTTGCAACTGCGCCACTAGTCGTCGAAGGTTGCATCATGATGCGTAAGTGCCATCTCAACACCTGCCCAGTAGGCATTGCTACGCAAGATCCAGAATTAAGAAAGCAATTCACCGGTCAACCGGAGCATGTTGTAAATTTCTTCTTCTTCGTCGCAGAGGAAGTACGAGAATACATGGCAAAGCTTGGATTTAGAACTCTAAACGAAATGATAGGCCGCTCAGATCTTATCGACGTACGTAAATCCGTATCTCATTGGAAAGCGCGTGGATTAGATTTCTCGAAAATTCTTTACCAACCCAATGTGCCTGATGATGTCGCACGCTATTGTCGTGAAAACCAAGATCACGGCCTCGATAAGGCACTAGATCACGAGTTGATTGCAGGCGCGCGATCGGCGCTTGAAAACAAGAAGCCGGTACAAATCGCTTCGACGATTCGCAATGTACATCGCACTGTGGGCGCGATGCTTTCTGGAGAAGTTGCCAGACGCTATGGTCACGCTGGCCTCGCGGAAGACACGATTCATATTCGATTACACGGGACGGCGGGACAAAGCTTTGGGGCATTCCTCGCACGCGGGGTTAGCCTGGAACTAGAAGGGGAAGCAAACGACTATGTAGGTAAGGGTCTGTCGGGCGGGCGCATCGTTGTTTATCCGCCAAAAGAATTCAAATCTCCGCCCGAGGAAAACATTATCGTCGGAAACACCGTTTTATATGGCGCCATCGAAGGTGAGTGTTATTTCCGCGGAATTGCGGGTGAGCGTTTTGCAGTGCGCAATTCTGGCTGTACGGCAGTCGTTGAGGGCGTTGGCGACCACGGTTGTGAATATATGACGGGCGGAACAGTGGTCGTTCTGGGATCCACTGGTAGAAATTTTGCAGCTGGCATGAGCGGAGGGGTCGCCTATGTCTTAGATGAGACCGGTGATTTCGAACAACGCTGTAACCTGGCGATGGTGGAATTGGAACCAGTTCCCGAAGAAGATGCGCTGCTCGACGAAACAGAACGGGGAGAATTAGAGTCGCATGGCAAAGTTAATGTCAACCATCTTGGAAAGGCCGATGACACTTTGCTTAAGGGTTTAATTGAAAAACATTACCATTACACGGCTAGCGGTCGCGCGAAGACTATTCTGGATAACTGGGATAGCTATCGTGGTAAATTCGTAAAAGTGATGCCAAAGGAATATCGCCGCGCGCTCACGGAGATAGCAGCGAAACAAGCCAAACAAAAAGAACTGGAGTCCGCCTAATGGGAAAAATTACCGGCTTCATGGAATTTGCGCGTCAAGACATTCCGCTGGCTGATGCGGAAAAGCGTGTCCATAATTACCAAGAGTTTTATCTTCCGTTCCCCGATTCCGAAGTCTCGCGCCAAGGAGCGCGTTGTATGGATTGTGGGATTCCATTTTGCCAAACAGGATGCCCAGTAAACAATATTATCCCGGATTGGAATGATCTCGTTTATCACCAGCAATGGCAGGATGCAATCGAGGTTTTGCATAGCACGAATAATTTTCCTGAATTCACCGGCCGCGTCTGCCCTGCCCCGTGCGAAGCAGCATGCACTTTAAACATAAATAACGATCCCGTTACGATCAAGGCGATTGAACATTCTATTATTGATAAAGCGTGGCAAGAGGGTTGGGTTGTACCGCGCCCAGCAACGCGAAAAACTGGCAAACTGGTTGCGGTCGTTGGCTCCGGGCCATCCGGTCTTGCTTGTTCGCAACAACTAGGACGGGCCGGACACAGCGTTGTCTTATTCGAAAAGAATGATCGCATCGGCGGATTGCTACGTTATGGCATCCCCGATTTTAAAATGGAAAAGCGCCATATTGATCGTCGCATTACGCAAATGCGTGAAGAGGGTGTGGAGTTTCGCGTAAACACGCACGTTGGTAAAGATTTGCCTACAGATGCTTTGTTAAAAGAATTTGATGCAGTGGTCCTTACCGGGGGTTCTGAACATCCGCGTGACTTGGCTCTTCCAGGACGCGAGTTGGAGGGAATTTATTTTGCCATGGATTTTTTACGCCCACAGAACAAACGAAATGCCGGGGATACAGTCGATAATCAACCCATTGCCACCGGCAAGCACGTCGTCGTCATCGGCGGTGGGGACACTGGTTCTGATTGCATTGGAACGTCAAACCGTCAAGGCGCGGCGTCGGTCATGCAAATTGAATTACTCGCTACACCACCGGTACTAGAAAACAGGGCAGCCACCTGGCCCAACTGGCCCACGAAACTACGTACCTCTTCGTCTCATGAGGAGGGATGTATACGCGAGTGGAGTATCGGCACGAAGTCATTCTCTGGGACTAACGGTCGCGTTGAAAAATTAAATGCTGTGCGCCTAGATTGGGCTAAAGATGAGCGCGGAAATTTTAAATCTTCAGAAATCGCCGGTTCGGAATTTGAAATCAAGGCCGATTTTTTCTTGCTGGCGATGGGTTATCTTCATCCCGTCCATGAAGGTTTATTAAAAAACCTGGGGGTGACGTTCGACAGCAGAGGTAACGTTGCTGCCGACACGAATCGCTATCAAACATCTGTTGCAAAGGTATTTGCTGCTGGCGATATGCGACGTGGCCAATCATTGGTCGTATGGGCGATTCGCGAAGGCCGCCAAGCAGCCCGGGCTGTGGACGAATTTCTCATGGGATCGTCAGACCTGCCGCGATAGTTTATTAGGCGTATCGGTTAACGCTGCGCCATACTGCGTAATGTCCAAAATAAAAAACGACTCTGTTATTCGCGCGTTACTGCGCCAGCCTACGCCCCATACGCCAATTTGGATCATGCGCCAGGCGGGGCGTTATCTACCCGAATATAACCAAACGCGCGCGCGCGCTGGCAGTTTTCTCTCGTTGTGTAGGAATCCAGATTTAGCAACGGAAGTAACGTTGCAGCCACTCGCGCGCTTTCCTCTGGATGCGGCAATTTTATTCTCCGACATTCTGACTATCCCAGATGCGATGGGCCTGGGGCTTTACTTTAAAGAGGAAGGGGGGCCTTGCTTTGAGCGGCCCTTACGCGACGAACGGGAAGTAAGAAACCTCATCGTTCCCGAGCCAGAAGAACATTTGGAATATGTCTTGAATGCCGTCGCGCAAATCCACCGCGCCCTAGACCAAGAAATTCCCTTAATTGGTTTTTCCGGAAGTCCGTTTACTCTTGCGTGCTACATGGTTGAAGGCGGGGGGCGGTGTGATTTCGTTCAGTTAAAAACGATGCTCTATCAAAGACCGGATTTGTTACACCACATTTTAGAAAAAAATGCCCAGGCGGTAATAAAATATCTCAATGCGCAAATACAACATGGTGTCGATATTGTTATGTTATTTGACACCTGGGGTGGGATTTTGTCACCTGCAGCGTACCAGGAATTTTCATTACGCTATATCAAGCGGGTTTTAGCCGGCCTGACCAAACGGCGCGGCGTTTCGCAAATACCGAGTATCGTATTTACCAAAGGTGGTGGGTTATGGTTAGAAGATATCGCCGAATGTGGATGCGACGCGGTCGGTATCGACTGGATGACAGACCTGACGATCGCCCGCAGACAAATTGGCGACAAAGTTGCGCTCCAAGGCAACCTCGACCCCACGGTGTTGCTGAGTTCAAAACAAGTAATACGTGATGAAGTTACGAAAGTGCTGGCTTGTTTCGGAAAAGGAACCGGCCACGTATTTAATCTCGGGCACGGTATTCTGCCACACACCCCTCCCGACAATGTTGCTGCTCTTGTCGACGCAGTACACGAATTAAGTATTCCGTATCACTGACCTCATGATGTCTAGCGTCCCCATCCTGCGACTCGGGGTTCTGGAATGAGTTATATTTGCGTCGCTTTGGATGTTCCAATAGATACTCTATTTGACTATCGCGCGCCGCTAGCAACTAAGCGAGATATCGGTCGGCGCGTGTTAGTGCCTCTTGGTAAACGCCGTATCGTCGGCGTCATATTGGCGCTTAACGAAACGCCCTCTGTCTCTGCAAGCCGCATCAAATCCGCAATACAAATATTCGATGAGATCCCCGCGTTATCCGATGACGTGTTAGCGCTAATGCGCTTTTGCGCCAGCTACTATCATCACCCACTCGGTGAAGTTGTATTGAGCGCTTTGCCAAAGCGCCTACGTCGCACTACGCAGATATCACAGCATATGGCATACCGATACGTTCTTGCGCCGGATGCGAATTTAGCTGGCGTGCCTGCGCGCGCAATAGCGAAGAGACGATTACTAGATCTCATTCTAAATCGTGGCACGTTAACATCTACTGACGCCGCGACGCTAAGTGCCGCGATGAAAAAAGCCCTCAAAGAATTAGTGTCAGCCGGTTTAGTAGAACAAGCTACTATTGACGATGTGGCAGCGCAGCCCGTTAAATTGGTCGTTTCTAATAAACCGCTACTGACTGATGATCAGCTCTGCGTGTTGCATGCGATTAAAACGCATTTAGGACAATTCAATGTATCGTTGCTACACGGCATTACTGGCAGCGGAAAAACAGAAATTTATTTGCATCTTATTGAAGAAACATTAGCCAAGGGCGGACAAACCTTAATACTCGTTCCGGAAATTAATTTAACGCCGCAACTGGAAGCCATATTTCGACAACGGTTTCCCGACTCTGAATTAATTAGCTTGCACAGTAAGCTTAGCGAAGGTGAACGCCTTGACAATTGGCTTAAGGCGCAGTCTGGCGCGGCACGCATTGTTTTGGGTACTCGACTCGCTATTTTCACGCCACTTCCCGATTTACAGTTGATAGTCGTTGATGAGGAGCATGACCCGTCTTTCAAACAACAAGATGGATTACGCTATTCTGCGCGTGACGTCGCCATACTTCGCGCGAAGCATTGCGGCATTCCTATTGTTTTGGGCTCTGCCACTCCGTCACTGGAAAGCTACGCCCACGCCAGCGCCGGCGACTACCAGCTACTTGCGCTTAACAATCGGATCAACGCACCATTGCCGCTTATTGATTACATCGACATTCAAAACGAAAAGCTGCATCACGGTTTATCGCAGCAGCTTGTTAGCGAAATCGATACTTATCTTTCTCGTAATGAACAAATTCTAATTTTCATCAATCGCCGCGGTTACGCGCCGGCGTTGCTCTGCAGTGCGTGTGGTTGGGTAGCGCCCTGTCATCGCTGCTCGGGTAAATTGGTCTTGCACCTGCGCGAAGAGCGCTTACGCTGTCACCATTGTGGTCACGAAGAAAAAACGCCGACGAACTGTCCAGATTGTGGGAACCAGGCGCTCACCATGCTGGGACAGGGAACACAACGGATTGAAGAGGCCTTGGCAGAGCAATTTCCAAAATATAAAATATTGCGCGTTGATCGTGATACCACCAAAAATAAATTTGCGTGGCAAGACATGCGCAAGGAAATTCAAGAAAACAAAGTCAACATACTCGTCGGAACACAAATCCTAGCAAAAGGCCACGACTTTCCCAATTTGGGTCTTGTGGCTGTGCTCAACGCTGACAATGCGTTATATAGTGCAGATTTTCGCGGCGAGGAACGATTGTTTTCTCAACTTGTTCAGGTGGCGGGAAGAGCGGGTCGTGGCACTGTGCGCGGTCGTGTAGTTATTCAAACACAATTTCCTCACCACCCGCTCTATCGCGCACTACAATCTCACGACTACAGATCATTCGCGCAAACTGCACTAGAGGAAAGAAAGCAGGCAAAATTTCCACCCTTTGTCCATCAAGCGCTACTGCGCGCTGAGAGTAAGGAGATGGCGTCTGTAATGGACTATCTCAAGAACGCGGCTAAGCAGGGCGCGGCATTAAATAGCGCTGTGGCAATTTTCGACCCTGTGGAAGCGCCCATGCGCCGCATGGCAGGCCGTGAACGCGCTCAAATATTGGTACAATCAGAATCTCGCAAAGCGTTACAGGGTTTTCTAACTCGGTGGTACACAAAGCTCGCTCAATTAAAAACGCATAGAGTTCGTTGGGCGCTTGACGTCGATCCAATAGAGTTCTAGGCGCGCACTAACAAAGTTATAATTTGAATAATCCCCCACCACCCCATGCGTCCTTTTAGAATCATTACTGTTATTACCAAACACCAGTGAGCGCCACACCATTGTTAGATATTAGAACCCATCTCTCCGGGCTATTTCATACCGCCTTAGAGCAATTTGCTTCCGACCTTGCGAAAACAAAGATCGTGCTCGATCATCCCAAACACGCGCAGTATGGAGATTACGCTTGCAACTTAGCGATGCAGATTGCTAAAGCATTACGCCGCAATCCTCGTGAACTTGCGACAGAATTAATTAAACTTCTGCCAGGGTCACCTTACGTGGCTAAATACGAAATTGCCGGCGCGGGCTTCATCAACGTATTTCTAAAGCCATCCGCAAAACAACAAGTAGTGAATTCAATATTAGCGACGAATAGATCTTACGGCTATAGCACTTTTGGCCAAGGCCAGAAGATTCAAGTCGAATTTGTTTCGGCGAACCCTACTGGGCCTTTACACGTGGGCCACGGACGGGGCGCCGCTTATGGCGCGAGTCTCGCGAACATTTTGGCGGCGGTGGGGTTTGCAGTAGAGCAAGAATATTATGTCAACGATGCCGGTAGGCAAATGGATATTTTGGCTTTGTCGACCTGGCTACGTTATCTGGCCTTATGCGGTAACGAAATGCCATTTCCGCAAAATTGTTATCAGGGCGAATACGTAAACCAAATGGCGTGCCAAATATTTTCTTCACACGGTAAGCGTTATGCGCACCACATAGCGGCACTGCAAGGCGATGCCCCAGGCACCGCGTTAAATCCCGAAGCGCACCTCGACGCATTAATTGCCAGCGCGAAAAGACTGCTAGCCGCTGATTACTCCTATATACATGATTTTGTGTTGACGGAGCAGCTGGGGGATTGCCGCAACGATTTGTTAGAGTTTGGCGTGCGCTTTGATTCCTGGTTTTCCGAAAAGTCGTTGTTCGATTCTGGACTGGTCGCGCGCACCATAACGCTGCTTGAAGAAAAGGGGGGGGTGTATGTCCAAGACGGCGCGAAGTGGTTTCGCGCCACGGATTTTGGCGACGAAAAAGACCGTGTCGTACAAAGAGAAAACGGGCAGTACACTTATTTTGCGTCTGATATTGCTTACCACCTCAATAAATTCGAACGTGGTTTTGATCGTTGCATCAATATTTGGGGCGCCGACCATCACGGCTACATTCCCCGTGTTAAGGGTGCGCTTACGGCTCTTGGGCTAGCTACTGAAAAGCTCGATATTGCGTTGGTACAGTTTGCTGTTTTATATCGCGATGGACAAAAAGCAGCCATGTCAACTCGCAGTGGTGATTTCGTCACCCTGAGAGAATTGCGTGCCGAAGTGGGTAATGATGCGGCGCGTTTTTTCTATGTTTTACGTAAGAGCGATCAGCATTTGGATTTCGATCTTGACCTTGCCAAATCGCAGAGTAACGACAACCCCGTCTATTACGTGCAATATGCCCACGCCCGAGTTTGCAGCGTTCAGGATCAATGGGGCGGAAATGTCAACGACTT
>CANMPU010000005.1 GCA_947499755.1 Betaproteobacteria bacterium
GTAAAAGGGCCAAAAGCAAGATCAGTAAGACGTGCATAGCGAAGGGGCGACTTTAGCAATTCACGTTAATCATAATGGGTAAGGAGTTCCAGAGGGAAGCGCTTTCCTTGCAGATAGTCGTCGACACATTGCATTACTAAGGGACTGCGATGGCGTTTGATCAGTGCGCGTATTTCCCCCGGGGTATACCACACGGCACGAATAATGCCTTTGTCTAATTTTCGATCAACTTCGTGCCCCGTGATCGTTCCGCAAAACGCGAATCGCAAATAAGTCAGATTCCTATCAGGATAATGCCAATGATAAACGCCAACGACCGCTTCTGGCTTAAAGTGATAAGCCGTTTCTTCCAAAGTTTCACGGACGACACCTGCGAGGATTGATTCGCTTGCTTCTAGATGTCCTGCGGGTTGATTAAAACAAGCGCCAAATTCTGTGAGCTCTTCTACAAATAAAAATTCGCCATCGCGTTCAGCGATGGCAGCAACTGTCACATTGGGTTTCCAGACCATAATATTATCCGAAGACGAGGGATTAGGGTAATGCGATCAAGTTAATTTTACACGGTAGTTCGAACTAGGATTCTGTTTTTCCGCGAAAGAATTTACTGGTCCTATGAAATGATGTGCGCGAACTAAACGAAGTGTACGAAGAAATCACCAGATCGGCAATCGAGGTAAACGCCAAAGACGCACTGGCGGGAAAAACGCAGAGAAATACAATTAAAAAAGCAGGGGGAAGCCGCTGCCTTTTTTGTTCGAGAAATGCGACTTACTTCTTGTCGCTTGCGGCGGCAGCGTCTCCTCTTTTCTCTTCTTTCTTCATTATGTGTTTTTGTGGTGTTTTTTTGCTGCATGTTTTGCAGTTTCAGCCGCAGGTTTATCAGTGGGCGCTGCATCTGCAGCAAGTGCAGTAAGACTCACGGCAGCAAAGGAAGCGGCAACCAATAGTGCTGATAATTTTTCGTTCTAGTTCCTTCTATCAATTATAAAATTTGAGAAAACAGTCTGACACGGCATCGCGTCACGTTGATTAACGACCGACTCACAAAGCCGTTACCACAAGCCGTTAGAAAAAAAACGAACGGAACAAATAAATGCGGCAGGGTTCACCTGCCGCATGGGGAAAGTAAGATCTAATTGCTACACAAATTGCTCTTCCTCGGTTGACCCAGTCAATGCTGTTGTGGAGGATTGCCCAGACTGAATGACCTGGGTAACGGCATCAAAATACCCGGTTCCAACCTCACGCTGGTGCCTAGTGCCGGTGTAGCCCAGTTTTTCCGCAGCAAATTCTTCTTCTTGCAACTTTACATATGCGGTCATGTTATCTTTGACGTAACCTTTTGCCAATTCAAACATGCTGTAATTAAGCACATGGAAGCCGGCAAGCGTAATGAATTGGTATTTGTAGCCCATGGCACCGAGTTCACGTTGGAATTTTGCAATCGTGGCGTCATCGAGATGCTTTTTCCAGTTGAAGGACGGCGAGCAATTGTAAGCTAACAGTTTACCGGGAAATTTCTTGTGGATTGCTTCGGCAAAGCTTTTCGCAAACACTAGATCAGGTTTGCCGGTTTCACACCAAATAAGGTCCGCGTAGGGAGCGTAAGCAAGGCCGCGTGATACCGATTGATCAAGTCCGTTTCTAACACGGTAGAACCCCTCAGAGGTCCTTTCGCCGCTGCAGAAGGGTTTGTCGTTGGCATCCACATCAGAGGTCAAAAGATTTGCGGCTTCGGCGTCGGTACGCGCGAATAACAAGGTGGGTACGCCCATAATATCTGCGGCAAAACGCGCTGCAACTAATTTTTGAATCGCTTCCTGCGTTGGGACCAATACCTTACCGCCCATGTGCCCACATTTTTTTGCAGACGCGAGTTGGTCTTCAAAATGAACGCCGGCGGCGCCAGCTTCTATCATTGCCTTCATCAATTCATGCGCATTTAATACACCACCGAAACCAGCCTCGGCGTCGGCGACGATGGGCGCAAACCAATCGATACTATCGTTACCCTCAGCGTGGTGCAGTTGATCGGCGCGGATAAATGTATTGTTAATACGCTTAACTACGCGCGGCACACTATTGACCGGATAGAGCGATTGATCAGGATACATTTCGCCTTCGGAATTCGCATCCGCGGCGACCTGCCAACCGGAAAGATAGATTGCCTTGATTCCGGCTTTGACTTGCTGCATGGCTTGGTTGCCAGTGAGGGCACCAAGAGAATTGATAAATGGCTCGGTATTCACTAACTTCCATAATTTTTCAGCCCCGCGTCGTGCGAGGCTATGTTCTATATGGACGCTACCGCGTAGGCGATAGACATCGTCTGCAGAATAGGGTCGGGTGATGCCCGTCCAGCGTGGATTTTCTGCCCAGTCTTTTTTGATTTGCGCTATTTCTTGATCGCGATTCATTACAATTCTCCTAAAAATTCGTTTCCACCGGCGTGTGCGGTGATAGGTACCACATCAACCTATAAGGGTCTGGTTAAGGCCAACTGTCGTCGAAGAGCGAAGTAGCGATACGCTGCGCAGTACGTCTCTAGTCGTAAATATAGCTAGCCCAACGGGCTTCATTCACGTGATGCCAGAGATCCGATCTGGCAATCTTTTTAGGTGCGACATGGTCAACATCCACCTGATTGCACGCAGCCTCTGAGGTTCTGGAGGCTCGCGTTCGTGATAAGCCCATAATTATAACAGCTATTTTGTTCAAAGCAAGAACGCGAAGGACGTTTTTGCCTTCTTATTATGTACGGGCTGCATTATGTTTTGGTAGGGAATCGGGATCTAAACTTAACTAAGCGCAGCTGGTGCAACAATTACTCCGTCTTCGTCGGCGTAAAGAAAGTGGCCCGGAATGAAAGTAACCCCGCCAAAGGTAACGGCGATATCAACATCGCCCACTCCTTTTTTAATGCTTTTTAATGGATGCGTATTAAGCGCTCTTACACCAATAGAGATTTTTGAGATTGCCACCGAATCGCGGATGCAACCATTCACGACAATGCCCGACCAACCATTTTTTTGTGCGAGCATGGCGAGTTGATCACCAAGAAGCGCGCAGCGTAGCGAAGCGCCACCATCGACGACGAGTACTCTACCCGAACCAGGTTGTGACAACGCATTTTTAACCAGTACATTATCTTCATGGACCTTTACTGTGGTAATCATTCCGCAGAACGAGACGGCCGCACCATATATTCGAAACATTGGGCCGACAATTTGAATTTTGCCTTCGTTGCGATCGCAAAGATCTGCTGTAGTTACATCCATGACTAACTTTTGTGATCTGAAATTAAAATATCTAATTGGCCTAACCGGCTTCCGGACCCCAGCCAAATTCTTCGACCGATCGAAATAAATCCGTGTCGGATACGATACCCACAGGCTTTTCGTTCCAGGCGACAACGACACGGCGTATCTTTCTGTCGAGCATCACTTTGGCTACTTGACTGATATTAGTTTCTGGCGTGACGGTGAATATTGGTTTTGACGCAATTTCACCAACCTTTACGCCATCGCGGGAACGGTTCGCGCCGACAATTTTTTCTAATATATCGCGCTGTGTCATTATGCCCCATTGACCGTCTGCGCCAGGTTTGACCAGGATCGCGCTAACGTTCTTGTCCGTCATAACGTGCATCGCCGCCTCTACCGATTCATCTGCGCCAATAGAGTGTATCTTAGACATGATGCCAGACGCGGTATTTGGCTGACGGCCGGAATCTCGCATGGCTTCTACAGGATTCATTACGCGTTTTGCTTCGCGCTCTTCGCGGGCCCGTTCGATTGCTTCGCGACGTGAATCTTCAAAGCGCGCAAGGTCTTCAGCGGCTCCGGTAATCTTTGCGACCAAGGCATCTGCGAAACCACTCGTTGTTACTTCAGTCGAACCCGGGAGCTGACGCGCAAAATCGTAGGTCACGGTTTTATCCGCGATGACCTTAGGGTAGGCGGCGTTGATTAAATCAGCTGCTTCTTTCCACCCCATATATTCCAACATCATGACACCGGATAACAGGAAAGACGACGGGTTTGCTTTGTTCTGGTTCGCGTACTTCGGTGCGGTACCGTGGGTGGCCTCAAATACAGCAACGGTATCGCTTATATTCGCTCCAGGAGCGATACCAACGCCGCCAACCTCTGCAGCAACCGCATCGGATAAATAATCGCCGTTCAAATTCATTGTCGCGAGAACATCAAACTCTGCTGGGCGAAGTTGCAACAGTTGAAAGGTAATGTCTGCGATTCTATCTTTTATGACTATTTTTCCTTCGGGTTGTTTGCCGCCGTAATCGTTATAGAGCGATTCCTCGGTAATAATATAATCGCTAAATTCTTCGCGCGCGACCTCGTAGCCCCAATTTCTAAAAGCGCCTTCAGTAAATTTCATAATATTGCCTTTATGAACTAAGGTAACGCTCTCTCGATTGTTATCGATCGCGTATTGGATCGCTTTGCGCACCAAGCGTTTTGATCCAAAAGGGCTTATGGGTTTTATGCCGAGACCAGCATCCTCAAAGAAAGTTGCGCCCATCTCCTCGCGGAGAAATTTTGCCAACTTTTTATTTTCGGGGCTGCCGCTTTTGTATTCAATACCGGTGTAAACGTCTTCGGTATTTTCACGGAAGATAACCACATTGACCGTTTCCGGGCGCTTGAGCGGCGAAGGAACGCCAGCGTAGTAACGAACTGGACGAACGCAGGCGTACAAATCGAGATCTTGTCGTAGGGCAACATTAAGCGAGCGATAGCCTTCGCCTACAGGTGTTGTTAGCGGCCCTTTAATCGAGACGATTAAATCCTTTAGTGCTTCGAGCGTTTCTTTGGGGAACAGATCGCCATCAAACAACTTTGCCGCCTTCTCGCCAAGATAGAGTTCACACCAATGAATTTTTCGCTTACCGTCGTAGGCTTTTTCTACCGCTGCATCAATCACGCGCAATGAGGCGCGCGTGATGTCTGGCCCGATGCCATCACCCTCACAGCAACCGACGATAGGATGGTCTGGTACTACAAGCGTGTTATTGTCCAGGGTAATTTTTTCCCCTACGGTTGGTAAAATCGTGTGCTTGTACGCCATGTGTTATCTCCTGATGTCCGGCTGAAGTGTTACGAATAATCTAAACTATGCAACGGCGTTATATTAGAGTGCAAACTGTCACATGTAAAATCTTTGGCTTCTATTGCGTATTACCTTATACCAACAAAGCGCGTGCCTACAAAAAATTAGAGTGGCAGAATGATACATAAAAAAACCCGCTTCCCTTGCGGTGAAGCGGGTTTGTTAAGGAGGCGATCAGCGGCACTGCCGACTGATCTCCAAATTACGTTGCTTGAATATTTGATGCTTGTTTGCCTTTGGGGCCTTGAGTGACATCGAATGACACTTTTTGACCTTCTTTAAGGGTCTTAAATCCGTTCATATTGATGGCGGAGAAATGCGCAAACAAATCTTCGCTTCCATCGTCCGGAGTAATAAAACCATAACCCTTAGAATCGTTAAACCACTTTACTGTACCAATTGCCATATTATATTTCACTTCCTTACAAAAAACCGGGATCGAAACCCGTAAACTGTTTGAGTTTCAAGACCGCAAAGGCAATATTCGAAGCCGCAGAAAACTTGAAGCCAAACACCAGTTTCGCTTTTTAGGCTATTTAGAAGGTTAAGTCAAGGCATTTGTGTATATTTATCAACTGCGGACTTGAAATAATTCCAAGAATGGTGAAAATAGGTGTTGTGTGCGCACGATATTAGAGTGAATGGAAGTTATGAGTTTACGACAACGCGATGATATAGCAGTTGAAAAGAAGAAAAGCAGGCTAAAACCCCCCCCTTTATTTAAGGTTTTACTGCTCAATGACGATTATACTCCCATGGAGTTTGTTGTCGTGATCCTGCAAACAATTTTTTTCATGAGCCGTGAACAGGCGACGCAAATTATGCTCAAAGTACATGAAGAGGGGTTGGGAGTGTGCGGAGTTTATCCAAAAGATGTCGCCACAACCAAAGTCGAAAAAGTGTGCGTATTCGCAAAACAACATCAACATCCGCTTAAATGCGTGATGGAGGAAACCTAGAGATGATTGCACAGGAACTTGAAGTCAGCTTACACATGGCGTTCATGGACGCGCGGCAAAAGCGCCACGAATTCGTTACGGTGGAACATCTACTGTTAGCGATGCTGGACAATCCCTCGGCGTCCGAGGTATTGCGTTCGTGCTCTGTCGACGTTGACGATCTACGTAAACAGTTGGCGGAATTTATTGCCGAACATACGCCTAAGATAAATACCGAAGAAGGCGATACACAACCAACTTTGGGATTTCAACGAGTAATTCAGCGTGCGATTCTCCACGTTCAGTCATCTGGAAAAAAGGAAGTCACGGGGGCTAATGTTCTGGTTGCAATATTTGGTGAGAAAGATTCTCACGCGGTCTATTTTCTACATCAAAAAGGTATTACCCGATTAGATGCAGTGAATTTTATTTCTCATGGCATTAGTAAAGTTTCTCAAACTGGAGGGTCTGGCAAGCTTGAGAGTGACGCCGAAGGCGATCACGAAGCAGCCGCAGGCGGCGCACTTGAAGCCTATGCCGTCAATCTTAACGCGTTGGCGACGGCGGGTAAGGTCGACCCGCTGATCGGTCGCGAGGTCGAGCTTGAGCGCGTTGTGCAAACGCTATGCCGTAGACGTAAAAACAATCCGCTCTTGGTTGGCGAGGCAGGTGTAGGCAAAACCGCTATCGCCGAAGGATTGGCGCGACGTATCGTTGATGGTGAAGTTCCGGAAATTTTGAGCAGTTGCCAAGTCTATTCATTGGATATGGGCGCACTACTCGCCGGCACAAAATATCGCGGCGATTTTGAACAACGATTGAAGGCGGTATTAAAGCAGCTAGTCGATAATCCAAACAACATTCTCTTCATCGACGAGATCCATACCTTAATTGGTGCGGGTGCCGCCTCGGGCGGAACGCTCGATGCGTCAAATCTATTGAAACCTGCGTTGAGCAGTGGACAATTAAAATGTATCGGCGCGACGACTTATAATGAGTATCGTGGCGTGTTTGAGAAGGACCACGCGCTTGCGCGCCGCTTTCAGAAGATCGATGTAACCGAGCCGTCTATTGATGAAACGGTTGCCATCCTACAGGGATTAAAGTCGCGTTTCGAAGTTCACCATGGCGTCAAATATACGGCGTCGGCATTAAGTTCCGCAGCGCAACTTTCTGCACGCTATATAAATGACCGCCACTTACCCGATAAGGCGATCGATGTCATCGACGAAGCCGGTGCCGCGCAACGTATATTGCCAAAATCAAAGCAAAAGAAAGTGATTAACAAACGCGAAATTGAAGAAATTATCGCGAAGATTGCGCGCATACCGGCGCGCAGTATTTCTTCCGATGCCCGTGCAGCGTTAAAGACATTGGAACGTGATTTGAAAGCGGTGGTGTTTGGCCAAGATCGTGCCATCGAAGCACTTGCGGGCGCAATACGTATGGCGCGTAGTGGTCTGGGTAATCCGCAAAAGCCAACTGGGTCTTTCCTGTTTTCTGGTCCGACCGGTGTTGGAAAAACTGAGGTCGCGCGACAACTCGCTTATATTCTCGGTGTCGAGTTGATTCGCTTTGATATGTCGGAGTATATGGAACGCCATTCCGTTTCTCGATTGATTGGTGCGCCTCCAGGCTATGTGGGATTTGAGCAAGGTGGATTGATGACCGAAGCGGTTACTAAACAACCGTATGCTGTTCTGTTGCTCGACGAGATCGAGAAAGCTCATCCGGACGTGTTTAATATCCTGCTACAAGTAATGGATCACGGTACGCTGACTGACAACAATGGCAGGAAGGCTGATTTTCGCAATGTCGTGCTTATCATGACGACAAATGCCGGAGCTGATGCGCTTTCGAAATCGAAAATGGGATTCACGGCCTCGACTCAGGTCGGCGATGAGATGCAGGAAATTAAACGTATGTTTAGTCCAGAATTTAGAAATCGCTTAGACGCGATGATTTCGTTTGCGCCGCTCGACGAAGAAGTCATCATGCGCGTAGTAGATAAATTCCTCATGCAACTAGAAGAACAGTTGGAAGAGAAAAAAGTTGAGGCTAACTTCACATCGAAGCTGAAAGAGTTTTTGGCTAAGAAGGGGTATGACCCGCTTATGGGCGCGCGTCCGATGGCGCGCTTGATACAGGATACGATACGTGCGGCGTTGGCGAACGAGTTACTATTTGGGAAACTCGTTGATGGCGGTAAAGTTACGGTAGATATCGACGACGATGAAAAAATCCGCCTGGACTTCATTGCCACGCCAGTAAGGCCCATAGGTGGACTTAGCGCGGCGGCCGTGACTGACGTTTGAGTTTAATTATTGCCAAGCACGAGATGGCGGTCTTATGACCGCCATTTCTTTTGGTGCCTTAGGCGCGACATCCGATAAGTAAGCGAAACGCGTATATCCTGCTCGAGCCTTTAGCTTTTTACGGCGATTCAACTGGGCGTGCGCGATCGCTACTCCATTCGCTCCACGAGCCTGGGTAGAGTTTTGCTCCGGACATAGCAGCAATTTCCATCGCAAGCAGGTTGTGACACGCCGTGACGCCAGAACCGCATTGATGTACCACATTTGTAATTGGTGTCGTAGCGATAAGTTCAGTGAAACTCTGCTTCAGTTCTTTTGCCGATTTGAAACATCCGTCTACGTCAAGATTATCTCGAAAGAAGCGATTGCGCGCGCCAGGTATATGTCCACCTACACGATCCAAAGTTTCGCCTATGCCACGAAATCGCTCTGGGCTGCGCGCATCTATGAGGCACATGTCAGGCTGATTTAGGTGTGCTTGTATATAACGCGCGTCAACGGTAGAAGCTTGTGGGGCGGGATCCAACTTCGTTGCATGGATGCTGGCTGCTGTTTGATCGACTGGGCGTTTTTCGCGCAACCATTTTTGCCATCCGCCATCGACGACGGCTACTCGCGCGTGGCCTAGCCAACGCAACATCCACCATAAGCGCGCTGCAAACATTCCGCCGGACGCATCGTACGCTACGACTTGCTTCGAGCTGTCGACACCGCATTTTGCTAGTGTCAGTGCGAACACATCCGGGCGTGGTAAGGGGTGTCTACCGTTGTGTCCAGTTGTTGGCCCCGAAAGATCGTGGTCCAGATGAAGAAACTGTGCCGACGGGATGTGCGATTTTTCGTAGTCCAATCTGCCAGCTTCTGGATCCGCTAAATCATGGCGACAATCGAACACGACCAGACGCTCGTTTCCCAGATGCGTCGCGAGCTCCGTGGTGGAGATTAGTGTGGAGTAGTCCACACTAATTTACAGTTTCGTTAAGCCAGTTTAGCGCTTCGTTATCATCATCGAATACGATAATCTCTGCATCGACAAACGAGCGTGATATCCACGCGCTCCAAACTAACCACTGACTTTCAGTTACCACTGCAATTTTTTTGAAATCGTGCGAATGCGCTCGGCTAAACTTGATTTCTTCCCATGCTACATCGATGGTGTAATCTAGCATGCCGCGTAGATCGAGCATGAGTGAGGGTTTTCCTTCGTTATGCAGCTGCTGCAGAATGTCCTTTTCAAATTCTTTAAAATCGGCGACGGTAAATTCCCCGAGCACCGTTGCGATCACCAGGTTTTGTTGCATTTGAATTGAAATCATAGCGAATTCCTGTGTGGTTGCGGGTTAGGCTAATTTAGCAGCGTCGCTTGCCCGGCCAAATTGCATACTAAGTATGCCACTTGCAATAATCAACGCAATACCCAGCCAACTTAGTGGGGAAAGAAACTCTTGCCATAGTATAACGCCAAGTAAACTTGCAAAGACGACCGTACTATACGCGAGACTACCTACGGTTAAGGTTTTTCCCGTTTGATAGGCGCGCGTCAGCGCAAGTTGTGCCAACGTTGCGCTTGCGCCTAGCCCTAATAATAGCCAAAGACTACTGAGATTAACACGGTGAAAATCGTGCGCCGCCATCCACAACCCCGCGCCTATGGTAGAAATGAGTGTGAAGTAAAACACTACGCGCCAATCTGGTTCGCCGGCCGCTCCTAGTCGTTTTATGTTCAAATACGCGAATCCGGCCAACACGCCTGAAAGTAAACCCATGATTCCGCCTAAGAGCTGATCCTTTCCAAATGTCGGTTGCAATAGTAGGACGACGCCAAGAAAACCCAAAATAAAAACGAGTACCATTACGCGGTTAAGGCGCTCTTTCAAAATGAGCGTCATTAATATGGCTAAAAACATTGGCGAGGTATAGTTTAGCGTCACGGCGGTTGCTAGCGGCAAGAGACTAATGCTGTAGAAAAACAACATCAGCGCTGCAAACCCAGATATCCCGCGTCCGCAATGCATTTTCCAATTCTCAGTTGTAATTGGCAGGCGACGAAACTTGATGATCAAAAAAATGACGACCAAGCCGATGGCGGAACGGTAGAACACAAGCTCTGCCGCAGAAAAGTGTTCGGCACCCAATTTTACGAAAACGCCCATACACGCGAAGAGTAACCCCGCGACGATCATCCAACCCGCTTTCATGAGGCTAAGACGAAGCGCGCCGTCAGGGAAGGCGTTGTGATAATCAGTAACGCATGAGGGGCGGCTAGCAAAGTATTTCGCGCAATAGTGATAAATCTATTTACGATTTGCGGGTTTCAAGCGACGATAAAATTTTGCGTCGTATAAATTCATGGAAATGTTGTAAACCATCTTCCATTGGAGACTGATAGGGTCCTACCTCATTGCGACCCTCCAAATAAAGCGCTTTCCTACCTTCGGTCATGCGATTGCAGATCACTTCATCTTCGAAGGCAGTTTCATGGTAAGCCAATTTTCCTGCATCGATAAATTCACGTTCAAATAATACGATGTCTTCGGGGTAGTAAAACTCAACGACGTTCGTGCAGGCTTCGGGGCCACGCGGCAGAACAGTGCTAATTACTAAAACGTGGGGATACCATTCGATCATGATGTTCGGGTAGTACACCATCCACATTGCGCCGTATTTTGGCGTTTTCCCATTACAATATTTCAATACTTGTTCCTGCCATTTCGCGTAAACCGGTGTACCAGCCTTAGCGAGACTATTGTTTACCCCCACAGTTTGCGCGCAGGTCCAATCGTTAAAGTGCCACCTTAAATCTTCGCAAGTGACGAAATTACTTAGTCCCGGATGAAATGGCGTGACGTGATAATCTTCTAGGTAAACCTCGATAAATGTTTTCCAATTGAAGGCGTAATCAACGATTTCGGTGCGGTCAAACATATAACCAGAAAAATTGATATCATCCGCAACACTGAGTGAAGACAGATCTTTTAAGATGTCGCGCCTAGCGGAAAATAGCATTCCGTTCCAGTTAACTAATGGTGTTGATTCGAGATCAAGACAAGGCTTGGCGGGAAAATGCGGCGCACCTAAGAGCTTGCCATCCAGTGCATAGGTCCAGTGATGTAATGGGCACACGATATTTCTAGCATTTCCACGCCCCTGTAACAGAGTGGACTGACGATGACGGCAGATATTGCTAATGAGTTTTACTTCTTCTCCGGTGCGTACCAGCGCACGCGCATTGCCTTGCCAGTCGAGGACATGGTAATCACCATTATTCGGCACCTGCAATTCGTGACCAAGGTACTGTGGGCCCTGGGCAAACAACAACTTCTGTTCAATATCCGCAACGTGGCGACTAAAATACCAATCGATCGGCAATTGTGGCGATGTTTGCGCGAGTGCCGCGGCTTGAGCTAGATTGGACATACTGGTAAATCTTTACGGTTAAAAGCTTAATAATTATATAATTATTGCCTACGATGGCTATCGGACGCAATCCCAATAGCGGCGAAAACAACCATATTCTTAAAAAGAAATAAACACTGGACACTCGAGAACTATTTACAATAGCGGCGCGCGGTATGCGTGTCGCGTAGTTAAAAATAGCGCTTAGCTAAACGAATGACTAAACAAACAAAACAAACTAAACCGCTTTCTTTCGAAGAGGCAATGGCCGAATTGGAAGCGATCGTTGTCAGCATGGAAGGCGGACAATTGCCTTTAGAGCAATCGTTGGCGTCTTACAAACGCGGCGCGGAATTATTACAGCAATGTCAGAAAATTCTCCAAGATGCACAACAACAAGTCAAAATTCTAGAAGAAGAGTCCCTACGACAATTTTCCAGTGCAGAAGATAACGACTGATTTCCTCGATTGGGTAAAGTCACACCAAGACAATATCGAGACGCGGCTGGCTGAATTATTGCCCGCGGAAAATGTTGCGCCAGAAAAACTCCATTCTGCCATGCGCTATGCGGTATTGGGCGGCGGTAAACGCGTACGCCCATTACTAGCGTTTGCGGCGGGGGAACTCGTTAACGCAAAACTGGAGCAAGTCGCTTACGCAGCAGCAGCGGTAGAATTAATCCACGTCTATTCGCTAGTGCACGACGATTTGCCCTGTATGGATGATGATATTTTGCGTCGTGGCAAGCCGACTTGTTACGTTAAATACGATGAAGCCACGGCGTTGTTGGTTGGCGATAGCCTACAAAGTTTGGCTTTCCAACTGATATCGCAGCCGCAGTTTCTTCGTAACGCAACGGCGCAATTGCAAATGGTTAATTTACTTGCGAGCGCATCTGGTTCATACGGGATGGCTGGCGGGCAGGATATAGATCTGGCGAGTGTCGGAAAAACGCTTTCGCGCTCCGAATTAGAATCTATGCACTCCTTTAAGACTGGCGCATTAATCAAGGCAGCTATTTTGATGGGTGCATATTGTGGTGACCATGTGGAAAAAACGCACCTTATCCAGTTGGGAGTTTTTGCAGACCGTATCGGCTTAACGTTTCAAGTTGTGGACGATGTGTTGGACGCGGAAGCGACTACCGAGAAATTAGGAAAAACAGCCGGCAAAGACGCGCAAAACAACAAGCCAACCTATGTCAGCTTGATGGGTGTGGGCGCGGCGAAAGAATTTGCCAAAAAGTTACATAGCGAAGCGACTCAAGCTCTGCAGCAATTTGGAGAGCAAGCACTGCGGCTACGTCAAATTGCCGATTTTATTGTCTATCGAGATTCCTAGCGAAAAACGTCACGCTAGTATTTTTTTGTGAGCGTCATGCTATCACCATCACGTTTCATTTCTAGTCGTTTCAAAAAACTCATGCCTAATAACACGACAGGCAAACTACCGTCCCGATGCACCGAGCCCACGACATTATTGAGCGTAATGTCTCCGACTTTAACGACGTCGAGTTTGACGACGTATACCACAACCACACCATTTGCCGTTGAAGAGTAAGTACGCTCGCCTCTCGTGTAATCCACGCCTGCGCGCACCGCGTCTGCTGCGCTCATTGATACCATAGACGCGCCGGTATCTACAAAAAATTTTACGGTTGCGCCGTTGATCGTGCCTATGGTTGAAAAGTGGCCAGCCGAATCCGCGGTTAGCGTTACGGTCTTATGCCCGGTGAATCCTTCAGCAGACGAAATTGTCTGGCCCATGGTCACGGTCTGGCGCTTTTCGTCGATTTCGAGTACTGCACTATCGCTTCGCGCGCTTATCAGTTTTACACCGTCTAGTGTGCTATCACCCACATGCAGTGTCCGGGGTCTGCCACTGTTTACGATGAGCACCGCCTTGCCGTTCGTGAGACCGATAACGTTAACATCCGTCGCCATAGCACTCGGCAGCGGCGCAAGCGCGCAAAAAGAAGTTAATATAAACAACCGACGAACTAAACCCATCACTACTCCTATGAAGCCAGTTGCAATATTTCGCCACGCACCGACCGAAGGTCCCGGGTACCTCGCTACCTTTCTATCGGAACATGACATTCCGTGGCAACTCATCAAAATCGACGCCGGAGCCCTAGTTCCTGGCGACGTTGAATCCTATAGCGGGCTCGTATTTATGGGTGGCCCTATGAGCGTTAACGACAATCTTCCGTGGATTCCTAAGATCACCAAACTAATACAACTAAGCATAGCAAAAAACATTCCCGTACTGGGGCATTGTTTAGGTGGGCAGCTCATGTCAAAGTCCCTGGGCGGGACGATTAAAGCGAATACGGTAAAGGAGATTGGTTGGGGAGAGGTGACGATTTCAAACAACCCAATAGCACGTGATTGGTTTGGCGCGACAACGAAAACATTTCTTTCATTTCATTGGCATGGGGAAACGTTTACTATCCCGCCGGGGGCAACGCCTATTCTCTCAAGCGCATACTGCGAAAATCAAGCGTTCGCGATGGGACCGCATCTTGGGATGCAATGTCATGTTGAAATGACCAGCGCTATGATCAAAAGTTGGTGCGATGTTGGCGCGCGCGAACTGGCGGCCAGCACGAGCCCGTCCGTACAGGCTGTTAACCAAATTCAACATCAGCTCGAGCAACGCGTGAGCGCGTTAAACCGCATCGCCGCTACGCTATATAATCGTTGGATAAAAGGGCTGCGCGCCTAAGTTATGATAGATAGCTTGTATAATGAGCAGTTATTGTTTTCATTAAATTCATTACACCAGTATCCATGCAAGCCATCATCTTAGTAGAGAATCTTTGCAAAACCTATGCCACTGGTTTCCCCGCACTCAAAAATATCAATCTAGATATACGGCGCGGCGAGATCTTCGCCTTGCTTGGCCCAAACGGCGCGGGTAAGACAACACTCATCGGGACAATTTGCGGCATCGTAAATCCAAGCAGCGGGCGCGTATTGGTCGATGGCCACGACATTGTTCGAGACTATCGCGCGGCGCGCTCCCTAATTGGGCTGGTGCCGCAGGAACTCACCACCGATGCCTTTGAAACCGTATGGGCAACGGTCTCTTTTAGTCGTGGATTGTTTGGCAAACCGCGCAACCCGCAATACATAGAAACGATCCTCAAGGATTTATCATTGTGGGACAAGAAAGATAACAAGATTATGACGCTCTCGGGTGGCATGAAACGTCGCGTGCTCATCGCAAAGGCGCTGTCGCATGAACCGCGTGTACTGTTTCTTGACGAACCCACAGCGGGCGTCGACGTCGAGCTAAGGCGCGACATGTGGGGCCTCGTGCGCTTACTTCGTGAAACTGGCGTCACCATCATCTTAACTACACACTACATCGATGAAGCCGAAGAGATGGCCGATCGCATAGGCGTGATCAGCAAGGGTCAGATCATATTGGTTGAAGACAAAGCCCATCTCATGCAAAAACTGGGGAAGAAAAAATTAACCTTGCATTTAGAAAGCCCGCTGCAACACATTCCACCGGGACTCACAGCCTACCAACTTGCGCTCTCTGGTAATGGCAGCGATTTAACCTACACCTACGATACGCAAGGTGATCGCACCGGAATCACAACCTTGCTCAAAGACCTTAGAGATGCGGGTATTAGGTTTAAGGATTTGCACACAACGCAAAGTTCACTCGAAGACATTTTCGTAAGTGTAGTGATGGATAAACAATGAACTTCCATGCAATCCGCGCGATTTACCGATTTGAATTGGCGCGTACCGGGCGCACGCTTTTCCAGAGCGTCGTTTCCCCGGTAATCTCAACTGCTTTATATTTTGTCGTATTCGGCTCCGCGATAGGATCGCATATGCCGGAAGTAGAGGCGGTGAATTATGGCGCATTCATCGTTCCTGGTTTGATCATGTTATCGATACTGACGCAAAGCATCGCCAATGCGTCTTTTGGTATCTACTTTCCAAAATTTACCGGAACCATCTACGAACTATTATCTGCGCCGATTTCCTATGTGGAGATTGTCGTGAGTTACGTAGGAGCAGCGGCAACTAAATCCGTTATTCTGGGCTTAATTATTTTAGCAACCGCCGCGCTATTGGTGCCCTTGCGTATTGAACATCCGCTGTGGATGATCATGTTTCTGGTATTAACAGCGGTAACGTTTAGCCTATTCGGATTTATCATCGGCATCTGGGCGGACGGTTTCGAAAAGCTGCAGATCATACCGTTGCTCGTTATCACGCCGCTGACGTTTCTTGGTGGCAGTTTTTACTCTATCAATATGCTTCCGCCGATATGGCAAAAAATCTCTCTGGCTAATCCAGT
>CANMPU010000006.1 GCA_947499755.1 Betaproteobacteria bacterium
GCCTTGATCCGATTAGTCACCGAGTTGCCGGAAATAATACCTCCCTACAACTAGGGCCTACCGAGTTCAGACTGTTACATTTTCTTATGGCGCATGCCGAGCGCGTACATTCGCGTACCCAACTGCTTGATCAAGTATGGGGGGATCATGTCTTCGTCGAAGAACGTACCGTTGATGTCCACATCCGTCGATTGCGTAAAGCATTGGAGGAAAGCGGTCACGATAAGCTTATTCAAACAATCCGCGGAACTGGATACCGACTGTCGTTAAACCCAATCTAAACCATATTGAACTCTGTTTCCGTAGTCGCCCTTAGAGTTAGGTATGCGATAATAATATTTTTAACTGAAGGGGTCCTGACTTGTTCAGTGTTTGGGGACAAACGACTGCTCTACTAGTCAGCATCGCGCTGGGTTCTCTAGCGTTTTGGCTGCTTGTTGGATTGTGGGCTGCCTTACTCTTGTTTGCCGTCCTTCTGCTCTGCGTCCTGCTCTATCACATCGCCAAACTAGTCGCGCTACAAAAATGGTTGTCGCATCCGCTGCGCGAAACCCTTCCAGACGGCCTGTGGTTATGGGAAATCGTATACTCGCAACTCGCGCGTATGCTGCGTTTACAGGGCCAAAGTGAAGCTCGTCTTAGCGCCGCGCTTGACCGTTTCCAGCAAGTGGGCGCCGCCGTTCCCGAAGGCATGGTTATTCTCGATGAATTCGATCGTATCGAATGGTGCAATCCAATCGCAGAGCGTCACTTCGGAATTGAGGGTCAACGAGACCAGGGACACCACATCACCAACTTGGTACGTCACCCAGAATTCGTCGAATACCTAAAATTGCAGAACTATGGCGAACCGTTGACATTAAAATCGTCCCGCGATACGGTGGAAATTGTGCTCTCTGTTCATCTTATTCCTTACGGTGATAAACAAAAATTAGTAAGTAGCCGAGACATTACCCGTTGGGAGCTAATAGAGACGATGAGAAAAGATTTTATCGCCAACGTGTCGCACGAATTACGCACGCCGATCACTGTGATTGCAGGATTCCTGGAGACCTTGGCGGATCTCCCGAAATCTGACCCAGATTTGACACGGCGCTCCATACATCTTATGCGCGAACAAGCAACACGCATGCATCGTCTGGTTGAGGACCTTCTGACTCTTTCGAAATTAGAGCACACGGAAAAGCCAAACTTCGACAAACAAATTGCAGTCGCCGAACTCCTGCGCTCGTTGTACCAGGAAGCGATCGCGCTGAGCAAGGATAAGCATCGCATTGAATTACAACTGGACACAGAAGACAACGTATTCGGTAACGAAGATGAAGTGCGCAGCGCTTTCGCTAATCTGATTAGTAATGGCATTCGTTACACGCCTAAGGATGGGCTTATTAAATTGTGCTGGAAGAGGACAGTAGAGGGTGCGGCGTTTTCCGTACAGGATACTGGGATTGGTATAGAACAACAGTATATTCCGCGCCTAACCGAAAGATTTTATCGGGTAGATCGCAGTCGTTCTCGGGAAACCGGGGGAACGGGGCTAGGCCTCGCCATTGTCAAACACGCACTCAATCGCCATCAGGCAAAATTAGAAATCGTCAGCACCCCGGGAGAAGGAAGTGTTTTTAGTGCTATTTTCCCTGCACGACGCTTGGTTAAAGCTCTTGCGCCACGAGCAACGGAAAAAGCGTCCTAGCGCTGCGCTGTTAGCACCAGACCTGCAACGCGGTTGCAAAGTTGCTCGACCAGGGGGCCGGTTATATTGCATTGTTCGTCTCTTTGTTTTATTCCCCAGATCGTGTTTGGAAAATGTGGATCACTACGAAATCGTGGTATGACATGCCAATGCAAATGCGGAGTCACATTACCCAGGCTAGCCAAGTTAATTTTTTCTGGTGCTAAAACATCGCGCACGCAGACTTCTACCGCAAATACAACGTCCATAAAATGCCGGCGACCTTCCGCGGCTAACTCGGTCATTTCCTTGATGTGATCGTTCCAAATTACACGACAATAACCAGGATAGCCGTCGTCATCGACGAGTACTACGCGACATAAATTGTCTTTCCACAAGACTCTGCCGCCCTGGGTATTACACAATTCACAAATAACAGCCATCGAGTTCTCACCCCTCACCGTCACGACCTAAAGATTTTGCTACGCTGTGAAAACATCAATGCGCGGCATTGCCGAATATCCTTCGAATCCACGTACTCGTTGCCTGTAACGGATTCTTACGAATATTTTTTTCTTCTTCAGCCATGATGAGATATAAGCCGTCTAATGCTTTGCGCGTAACGTAGTCTTCTAATTTCGCGTCCTTAGGGTCAACTAGCCCAAACTTCGAGCCACTTTTTGCAAGCTTATTATATTTTTCCGCTAACCCCACCTTTTGCGTCGCTTTGGTCACAATAGGTAAAAATTTTGTCGTAAGCTCAGCTTCCGTATTTTTACGAAAGTAGGTAGTTCCGGCGTCGTCGCCTCCACTAACAATTCCCTGCGCATCCTGAACGGTCATTCTTTGGATCGCAATCATGAATAAGGTTTTCGCCTCCGGCACCGCCTGTTCAGCAGCATGATTCATCGTTTCAACCAGCTCATCTGCTTGTTTCTTCAATCCGAAAGTACGCATCAATTTCTCTACCTTCTGCATCGCGGGGGCATAGGAATTTTTACTTTTTCGTTATTCAGGAAACCATTCACTACCCCAAGTTTTGCAACAGCGTTACTCGTACTTAAGATGAGCGCGTCTTTGATTCCACGGCCACTATTCTGCTCGTTTACTTTCTGAGCAGTCTGCGGATTCGCTTGAGCATAACAAACTGCTGGGAACACTAGTGCGAATAGACAACACATTCTTATTACTGTTTTCATAAATACTCCCTCCTCGTAACCACTCTAGATGTATTGGCTTATTTTTTTGGTAAGTATAGATCGGTAATCGTACCCTGCGCCATTTCCGCTGCGAAAAACAATATTTCCGACAGAGTAGGGTGAGGATGTATGGTCAACGCGATATCTTCAACGTTGGCACCCATTTCTAAAGCAAGGACCGCTTCCGCAATCAATTCTCCTGCGTTGACACCCACCATGCCTGCGCCGAGTAGTCGTTTGCTATCAGGTTCAAACAACAGCTTGGTCATACCTTCTGATCGACCCGTGCTCAGCGCGCGCCCGCTTGCCGCCCAAGGAAAACTCGCTTTTTCGTAGGCGATGTTGCGCGCTTTTGCTTGGGTTTCTGTTAAACCCATCCAGGCAATCTCCGGATCGGTATACGCAACGGATGGAATAGTCAGCGCGTCAAACGCGACTTTATGTCCGGCGATAACTTCCGCAGCAATTTTTCCTTCATAGGTCGCTTTATGCGCCAACATCGGTTCGCCAGCGATATCGCCGATTGCAAAAATGTGCGGGACGTTGGTTCGCTGTTGATTGTCTACTGCTATAAAACCACGATCATTCACAGTAACACCCGCGTTTTCCGCGCTGATTAATTTCCCATTCGGCGCACGCCCGGTAGCAAGTAAAATCTTTTGATAGAGCTGCGGTTCTGGAGCGTTTTCGCCCTCGTAAACTACCTGTAGCCCCTGAGATCGTGGCTCTATTTTACTCACCTTGGTTTTGAGAAAAATTCCCTCGTAGCGCTTTTCTATTCGCTGTTGCAGCGGCTTCACTAGATCTCGATCAGCCCCTGGAATCAAACTGTCCATTAATTCTACGACCGTAATTTTTGAGCCTAACGCTTCATACACGCAGGCCATTTCTAAGCCGATAATTCCACCACCTATCACTAGCAAACGCTGCGGAATATCTTGCAACATAAGCGCACCGGTTGAATCGATAAGACGAGGGTCATCGTTAGGAAAATTTGAAAAACGCACTGGATGGGACCCTGCCGCAATGATGGCATTTTCAAAGGAAATGGTTTGCACGCCGTTGGCCATTTGAACTTCAACCAGATTGGGCGAAATAAAACGCGCGTTACCATGTACAATCTGTACACGACGTTGCTTCGCCAACATCGCCAATCCTTTAGTCAATTTGTCGAGCACGCTTTGCTTCCAAGTACGTAACCGCTCAAGGTCTAACTTCGGGTTGCCAAAATCAACGCCTTGATGGCGTAACTCGTCGACTTCCGTCATTACACGTGCAACGTGGAGCAGCGCTTTGGAGGGAATACAGCCGACATTGAGACATACCCCACCCAAGTTAGGAAAACGCTCAATTAAGACCACCTTCTTTCCTAAGTCGGCTGAACGAAATGCGGCGGTATATCCTCCTGGCCCCGCGCCGAGTACCATAACTTCTGCATGCATATCGGCCTGCACTGTCGATTTCGTCGAGAGTGTTGCTGACTTTGTTTGCGCGTTTACAGAATCTGGGTTTTGCATGGATTGTGGGGAAGAAATTTCCAACGTAAGTATTAACGAACCTTCGTTTACTTTATCGCCGACTTTCAGCGCGACGGACTTTACTTTCCCGCCTTGTGGCGCCGGAACATCCATTGCCGCCTTTTCTGACTCTAGTGTGACTAGCGCGTCATCCTTAACAATCTGCTCTCCCGGACTAACCATAACTGCAATCACCAATACTTCCGGAAAATCACCAATGTTCGGGACGTGCACCTCTATTAAATCGGCGATGCGAATTCCATCTCGTTTTTAAATTTCTTTATTCACGAACATGCCGATCTCCAAGGACAACAAATTTTAGTGAAGTTAATCCCTCCAGACCGACGGGTCCACGCGCATGAATTTCATCCGTAGAAATTCCTATCTCTGCACCTAATCCATATTCGAATCCATCGGCCAAACGCGTCGATGCGTTGACCATCACCGAGCTTGAATCCACTTCGCGTAAAAATCGCCACGCGGTCGTTTGGTTCTCGGTCACTATCGAATCCGTGTGCTGTGATCCATAAGTGGTAATGTGCTCGATCGCATGATCTAATCCGTCAACGACACGAATACTCAGAATAGGCGCAAGATATTCGGTAACCCAATCTTCCGCGTTCGCCTTAAGCATTTCGGGAACAAGAGATTGCGCCGCACCATCCCCACGCAATTCCACCCCTTTTTCACGATAGATCCTACACAAAAGCGGTAAAACCTTGGGTGCAATATTTTTTGCGACCAGAAGCGTTTCCATCGTGTTGCAGGTTCCATAGCGTTGCGTTTTTGCGTTATCGGCAATACGCACTGCCTTTTCAATATCGGCATCATCATCGATAAACACATGGCACACGCCATCCAAGTGTTTAATCACTGGAATACGGGATTCGGCGGAAATACGTTCGATGAGCCCTTTTCCACCTCGGGGTATAATCACATCCACATAATCCTGCATGGTAATCAATTCTCCCACTGCCGCTCTATCTGTTGTTTCAATAACCTGAATTGCCGCTTTCGGCAAACCAGCAGCAGTCAAACCTTCGAGCACACAGGCGGCGATTGCTTGATTGGAATGAATTGCCTCCGACCCACCACGTAGAATAGCGGCGTTACCCGCTTTCAAACATAATCCAGCGGCGTCGGCGGTAACATTCGGGCGAGATTCGTAGATGATTCCGATGACGCCTAAAGGAACTCGCATGCGACCTACGCGTATGCCGGAGGGACGGTAATGTAATCCGATAACTTCTCCGATAGGATCCGGTAACGCGGCAACCTGCAATAACCCTTCTGCCATCGCCGCGATTGATTTAGCCGATAGTGACAACCGATCAAGCATCGCCGACTCTAAACCTTTGGCGCGCGCTTGTTCTAAGTCGCGTGCATTTGCAGTCAGCAATTGGTCGGTATCGCGACGTAGCGCCTGGGCCATGAGTGTTAAGGCGTGATTTTTTGTTCTAGTGTCGCTCTTCGCGATTAAGCGAGACGCAGACCGCGCATCTTGCCCCACCCGTTGCATGTACGAACGAACGTCCATGTTTACCCCGTTATTAAAGTACACTTATTTTAACTGGTTTAATCTGGGTTTACAGAGTGAAGTATCGGTTTGTCGCAAAAACGCGAGCCAAGTTGAACCAGCTCATCCCAAATTGCGCCTCGGGACAATCCCTTGATCACGCGGTCTACCTTGGCAGAATGAATTAAAATTTGATGCAACTGTTCAATTTTTAAGCGCCGCAGTGCAGCGGACACCATATTTTGACGGGACGAGGGAACACGGTTTTCGCGCAACAGTTGTGCCAACGGTTTTCCCATGCTCAATCCCTGAAGTAGCTTCAATAAAACGGTGGCCTGTTCTGTAATTACCCAGAGTATTAATGGTGGCGCGGCACCTTCTCCCCGTAACCCATCCAATACTTTAACCAATCGAGGCATGTCGGCGTTTAGTAGAGATTCGCCGATTTGGAAGGGATCGTAACGTGCAACATCCAATACCGCGCTTTTGGCGTCTTCAAATGTCACCGTTCCCAGTGGAAACAGTAGCGCCAATTTCTGTACCTCGTGAAACGCGGCGAGTAGATTACCTTCGACACAATCCGTAATAAATTCCAAAGTGAGTTGATCTGCGTCTTGGCCCTGCATTTTCAAACGCTGCGCTATCCATTGCGGCAACGCGCGTCGATCGACGCGACTAGAAAAAACGGCTAGTCCAACCTCGCAAAGTGTCTCGAACCACTTACTACTTTGTGTTTGTCGGTCCAGTGCGGGAAACGTGATCAGGGTAATAACATCTTGCGGTAACGCACTACAATATTTTCTTAGTGCTTCTGCGCCTTCAATCCCTGGTTTTCCTGATGGGACTCGCAAATCTACTATCTTTTTGTCGCCAAATAAAGACAGGCTATTTGCTTGCATATTTAGATCGCCCCAATTAAATCCGGCTTCCGCAATAAAAACATCACGTGCGCCATAACCCTGCCGATGCGCCTCGTGGCGCACACGATCCGCCGCCTCTAAAGTCAGCAAGGTTTCATCGCCGTAAAATATATACAGTGGACCTAACCCCCGCAATAGCCGCGGCGCGAGCTGTTCAGAATTAATTTGCATCTAAGAATAATCGCGGCAGGATAGCGCGTAGATTAAAGTTGATTTAAACGCATCAACGCGGCACGGGCTTTGTCAGCGTCGTGCGCCCTTACGACCTTTTGCGCAAGTTTTGTAACCTCTGGTACCGACGATTTTAATACCTGCTGCTTCACGGAGAGTAACTGTGTCGATTGCATAGAAAATTCGCGCAATCCCAACCCAATAAGCAAACGAGTTAACGATACATCTCCCGCCATTTCGCCACACACCGCGATGGGAACTTTAGCTTTGTTTGCGCATTTAATCGTAAGGGCAATCAATTTTAAAACTGCAGGGTGCAAGGGATCATAGAGGTGCGCTAACGCATCATCGGCGCGGTCGACCGCGAGCGTATATTGAATTAAATCGTTTGTCCCTATTGACATGAAGTCTAGCTTTTTCGCGAATAGATCTAGTGCCAGTGCGGCGGCTGGAATCTCTATCATGCCGCCGACAGGTATGTCGCGATCAAACGAAACGTTATCCGCTTCCAAACTGCGCTTCGCCTGGTCAATAAAATGCAGCGTCTGCTTGAGCTCAGATACATTCGACAGCATTGGAATCAATATTCGAACCTTACCAAAACTGGAGGCGCGAAGAATCGCTCTTAACTGCGTATGAAACATCACCGGTTCAGCAAGGCATAAGCGTATTGCACGTAAACCCATCGCGGGGTTTGCGCTATGATAATCACTACCATTAAGCTGTTTGTCCGCGCCCAAATCCAAAGTTCGTATCGTCACTGGCATACCGTGCATTTCTTCCGCAACCTTGCGGTATGCAGTAAATTGCTCATCTTCACCCGGTAAGTCATCACGATTCAAGAACATGAATTCACTGCGGAACAGGCCAATACCGGTTGCACCGTTTTCAATAACTTGCTCCACATCCTGCGGTAATTCTATATTCGCTTGTAACTCTATCTGTGTTCCGTCTAAGGTCGTTGAGCGCGTCGTTTTAAGGCGCTTTAATTTTTTCCGTTCGATTTCCCATTGATGTTGTCTTAACCGGTATTCGGATAAAGCTTGATCGTCCGGATTAACGATTACGGCACCTAGACTACCGTCGACGATCAATAGATCGTTCTCATGAATCAGTTGTCTTGCGACATGGAGCGCGGCAATCGACGGGATATTGAGACTGCGCGCGAGAATGGCGGTATGCGAAGTTGCGCCGCCGCCATCTGTTATAAAAGCGGCAAATTGGTGCTGCTTGAATTGAATCACATCGGCAGGGCTTAGATCGTGCGCAACCAAGATGCTTGCTTCCTGTCTATCGGTGGGGGCCGGGATATATCCAGGATGCCCCATCAACGCTTTTAGTACGCGCTCGACCACTTGAATCACATCGCCCTTTCGTTCGCGTAGGTAAATGTTTTCCATTTGATCGAACTGTTCCAACAGGCTTTGCATCTGTTGATGTAGCGCCCATTCCGCGTTACAGCGTTGTTCATTTATCAACGCCTTGGGCGCTTCGGAAAGCGTCGCATCATTTAGGATCATTAAGTGAAGATCGATAAAGGCGCAGAATTCGGAAGGTGCGTTTTTTGGAATGGTGCTGCGTAACGCGTAAAGTCCGTCGCGCGTTGCCGCGACTGCCGCGTCAAAGCGGGCGATTTCGTCAGGCAAGTATTGTTTAGGAAGCGCATAATTCGCGACTTCCAACGTTGCGTGCGACACCAAATGGGCGTGCGCGATGGCGACGCCGCCCGATACAGCAACGCCGTGCATGGTAAAACATATGGCTTTATTCGTCCTCACCAAATCGGTTCCTCACTAGTTCCACTAAGGCTTCCATCGCAGGCTCTTCATCTTCACCATCAATTTCGATTCCGACGATGGCACCACGAGCAGCCGCGAGCATCATCACACCCATAATGCTTTTGGCGTTTACACGCCTTCCGTCTCGTATAAACGTGATGTTGCTTTTATACTGATTTGCGAGTTGCGTTACCTTTGCTGAAGCGCGCGCATGCAAACCCAACTTATTAATAATCTCAACGTCCTGGAGTTGCATTTTGTCTAGATTCCGTTGGCATAATGAAAACACCGTCACGCCCGCCGCTTAGCGCCTTCTCTAACACCGTCGCTAAGGGCTGATCACGGTAGGTTAACGCGCGAATGAGCATGGGTAAATTCACCCCCGCGACGCCCTCAACCTTTCCAGGCACTAAAACGCGATTTACGATGTTCGATGGTGTCGCACCATAAATATCTGTCATTATTAACACGCCCGCGCCGGCATCTAACCCTTTGATAAGCTCATTGACGCGTTCCTGTACCACATGGGGGTCATCTTGATTGGAGACGGTAAGGTGCATAAGGCGTGACGGCTTATTCGTCATGACATGACATGCGCAGTGAATAATACTTTCAGCAAAATTGCCATGAGACACAACCAGTATTCCTATCATGTATTTTCTTCCTTACGCTTACTATTATGCGAACGCTTCATCTAGGACAACTTTTCCAATGCATCTATCATCATCGCTGCGACATTGAACCCGGTTTGCGCTGTGATCTCTTGCATGCCTGTGGGGCTAGTGACGTTGATCTCGGTTAAAAAATTACCAATGACGTCCAGCCCAACCAATAACAATCCGTGCTCGAGCAATTGCGGTGCTAATGTTTCTGCGATTTCGCGATCGCGCTTGGATAGCGCCTGTGCTTTGCCAACCCCGCCCACCGCGAGATTCCCGCGAATTTCGCCTTGCTTAGGAATCCGCGCCAATGCAAACGGCACAACTTTTCCCGCGATGATGAGAATTCGCTTATCGCCGGCGGCGATATCCGGCAAGAACTTCTGCGCCATGATAGTCCTTCGCCCGTAATGCGTAAGGGTCTCTATGGTCACACCGACATTGTGTCCAGTACTGTGCAATCGAAATACCGATCGACCACCCATCCCATCCAACGGCTTAAGAATAATATCACTGTGCTCTTGAAGAAAATCACGAATCAAATGTTCTTGCCTAGTCACCAATGTAGGCGGCGCAAAATCGGCAAAGCGCGCGATCGCCAGTTTTTCATTAAAATCGCGTATTGCCCGCGGCCGATTTACGATACGCGCACCTTGCTCTTCGGCAAGCTCAAGCAAATAAGTGCTATAGATATACTCCATGTCAAATGGCGGGTCCTTGCGCATTAATACGGCATCAAACTCGCACAAATTCATGTCGCCCCCAGAATCCAGCCGGTACCAATTCTCTCCATGATCTTTAAGTACTAAAGGGCTAGTGAACGCAGTCACTACATTTTTCTTAAACACGAGATTTTCTTGCACTAGCGAATAGAGGTTGTGACCTCTGCTCGTGGCCTCGCGCATCATGGCATAACTCGAATCTTTCGCCACGTGAATACGATCTAATGGATCAGTGAGAAACGCAAATTTCATGATAGTAAAACTTCATGTGTTGGTCCCTGCGCTGCTTCCATCTTCTCTAATTCGAGCGCGGCTGCAAGTGATGCTAATCGTGCTACGACACCATAGACATAGAAACGATTCTGCGCGCAATCTGCCTTCCCTTCTGGCTCAGGCAAAGAGCAGGGCATTTCGAAGGCCTGCGATACAAATTGCATTCCAGGCGCGTTAAGGTTTTCGTCTGGGCCCCGAGACGTGTGCACACGATAAAATCCGCCGACAACAGCCGTATTCATTAGATAAACCACTGGCTCTGCAACCGCATCGTCGATACTTTCAAAAGTGTAGACACCCTCCTGCACTAAAACGTCGGTAACGCTGAGCCCATCTTTAACCACGGACATTTTGTTACGTTGTTTGCGGTTAAGATCGCGAATTTCGTCAACATGCTTAATGGTCATGATGCCCATGCCATAGGTGCCAGCATCCGCTTTTACGATAACAAATGGCTCTTGAGCGATGCTGTATTCGTTATATTTGATGCGAATGCTATCGAGAATCTCCGAGATATATCCAGCTAAACATTCCTCTCCGCGCCGCTCCTGAAAATTAATCTTCCCACAACGCTCGAAATAGGGATTAATTAGCCATGGGTCTACACCGATAAGATTTGCGAACTCCATCGCGACTTGATCGTAAGCCGCAAAATGCATAGATTTGCGCCGCGTCATCCACCCAGCGTGCAATGGCGGCAGTATTATTTGCTCTAAACCCTGAAGTATTTCCGGCACACCAGCTGAAAGATCATTATTCAGCAACACCACACATGCGTCGAAACCTTCAACGCCCAAACGATTCCCCACTCGTCGCAATGGTTCCAACAACAAGCTACCATTTTCTGCTAACTCGACCTCCGTTGCTTGCGTGATTTCAGGAATCAGCGTACCGATACGGACATTTAGTCCCGCTTGTCGCATGATATAACGAAGTATCGCGACGTTTTGTAGATAAAATTTATTGCGCGTGTGGCTCTCTGGAATTAAGAGTACATTTTTCGCGTCAGGGCATAGTTTTTCCACTGCACCCACTGCGGCTTGAATGCACAGCGGCAAGAAATCCGGTGTTAAATTATTAAAACCGCCAGGAAATAAATTAGTGTCAACGGGCGCCAATTTAAAGCCGCTGTTACGCAGGTCTACTGAAGAATAAAATGGGGCTTTATGTTTTAACCACTGATTGCGAAACCAGTGCTCAATCTCGGGGATGGCACGCAATACCGGTTGTTCCAACGCCATTGCAGGGCCAACACGCGTATAGATAGGGGGAGAAATAACCATAACGGGTAAAAGTCATATCGTAATGGCTATTGTAACGGATGCACCGCGCTTAGTCAGGCTAAACAAAAAATGGGGCGCTTATCGCGCCCCAAATGATCCGAATTGACTGGATCTTCCTTGGATGGAATTCTTACCCTAAAACCTTATTCCACACGCTCGCCATGCAGACTGATATCTAAGCCTTCGCGCTCTTGTTCTTCATTCACGCGCAAGCCAACAGTCACATCGATAACTTTAAGAATGATTAAGCTCGCAACTAGCCCATAGACTAGCGTTGCGCCGATACCGATAAGCTGAGTAGCAACGTTGCCTTCGACACCACCTATTGCTTTGGACGCGAACACGCCCGTCAAAATCGCGCCGACAATTCCACCTATTCCATGAACACCGAAAGCATCCAAGGAATCGTCATACCCCAGCTTTTTCTTGAGCCAGGTAGCGCTAAAGTAGCAGAGTATGCCAGCGGCAAGGCCAATAATAATTGCAGGTCCCGGCCCAACAAAGCCGGACGCTGGCGTAATCGCGACTAGACCTGCTATTGCACCCGAAGCAATACCTAATAAGCTGGGTTTGCGCTTTGCGAACCACTCAGCAAACATCCAAGCGAGTGCGGCAGCCGCTGCTGCAATTTGCGTGACCGCCATCGCCATGCCGGCGCGACTGTCAGCGGCAAGCGCAGAACCCGCGTTAAACCCAAACCAGCCAACCCACAGCATAGATGCGCCGATCAACGTGAGTATCAGGTTATGCGGCATCAGGGCTTCTTTACCGTAGCCAATACGTTTGCCCAGCATGATTGCGCACGCCAAACCCGCGATCCCGGCATTGATGTGGACGACGGTTCCACCGGCATAATCCAACACACCTTTGTCGAGGAGCCATCCATGGGGTCCCCATACCCAATGAGCAATAGGCGCGTACACCACGATTGACCAAGCGGACATAAACAACAACATAGCCGAAAATTTCATACGCTCAGCAAATGCGCCAGCAATTAATGCTGGAGTAATAATCGCAAATGTGAGCTGAAACATCATGAATACAGATTCCGGTATGGTTCCGCTCAGACTGTCGACCGCCATATTTTTTAGGAAAACCTGGCTAAAGCCACCCATGAACCCGTTACCTTCGGTAAACGCTATGCTATAACCTAGCACGACCCAAAGAATAGTAACGACACTCGTGATGGCAAAACTTTGCATCAGCGTTGCCAACACGTTTTTCTTACGCACCATCCCGCCGTAAAACAAGGCAAGACCAGGTATCGTCATAAACAAGACTAAAGCCGTGGCAGCAAGCATCCAAGCGGTGTTTCCAGAATCAAGCTTTGGTGCCGCTGCCGCGGCGGCAGGCTCGGCCGGTGTAGTCGATTCTGCGGTTGCAGTAACGGCGGCGGGTGTCGCCGATTCAACGGTTGCAGCAGCAGGCGCGTCGGCGGGTGTGTCTTCAGCAAAACTAGGTAAAACCATCCCCACGGTGCATAAAAGCACCAATCCCAACAATACTTTGTTCATGATTTCCTCTATCTTAAAGTGCGTCGGACCCGGTCTCCCCGGTACGGATACGAACTACTTGCCCAAGATCGAATACGAAAATTTTGCCATCCCCAATCTTCCCGGTTTTAGCAGCCTTCACGATAGCTTCAATTGCTTGGTCTAATAGTTCTGTTTTGATCGCCGCTTCAATTTTGACCTTTGGCAAAAAATCGACGACATACTCGGCGCCACGATAAAGTTCCGTATGGCCCTTTTGCCTACCGAAACCTTTTACCTCTGTTACGGTAATCCCTTGTACACCAATCGCTGACAAAGCTTCCCGCACTTCGTCTAATTTGAACGGCTTAATAATCGCCGTGACTAATTTCATCTTTAATCCCCCTCCGCTAGACTAAAAAACCCAAACCCACGGTTATCGAATTTGGGTGAGTGCAAATTAGAAACTTCTAGAAACAAACACTGCGACCTGCTCATCGCCAATATTCTTTCCTAAAATCGTGTACCCAATATCATTTGCATCGGTGCCGGTAAACGCGATACCTACCGAAAAGCCTTTATCAAAAGATTTGGTCAAACTAATCTTGTAATCGCTGTAGGAAGACGCATCGCTGTTGTCGGCAAGACCTAATGCCACGCCAGCAACTGAACCCTCAAACTCTTGATAACCTACATGCAAACCTACGGTAAATCCAGATTCGGCGATCGGGATATTGGCAGATAAATCGGCATACCAACTACCGTCACTATCCGCAATACCGAAAGTGTCGTCGATGCTATAGGAAAATTTACCGGTAACCCATTTGTAGCCAACCGCGCCGTAGATTTCTGTAGTATCGGCTTCAATAACCCCAGGAGTCTCAGTTCCAGGATATACGTAACTTAATACACCGACATCATAGGTTACGCCAGAGTCACCAAAACCGCCTCGGAAGCCCCCATATAAATCCAGCTCTAGGCTAGAAGTGGTATACGCACCAACGTCAGATAGC
>CANMPU010000007.1 GCA_947499755.1 Betaproteobacteria bacterium
TTCAATTCCAAGACCACCAAACTCTCCTTGGGTACCAACTCTTAATTCCTTGTACGCATCAACGTCTAAATACGCAGAGTGTGGATCGAGTCCACTGAGCATGCCCTTTATCGCTTCAGTAATGAGTTTTTTATCCTCAACGGGTTCGACATAGTCTGCTTTTATACGCCCGAATACCTCAGCAAATGCCCGAAGCTCTTCAACCGGCAACGGGCTGTTTACTTCTCGCTGTGCGATGGCTGAAAAATTCAGACTGACCATGATACCCAGAACGGCACCGACAATAACAAGACTAAAATGTTGCAAATATCTGCGCATAAAAACCCCTATGTATAATTTCTTTTCGCTATCACTGGAAAGACCCAATTCATTATTTTAGAGTGACCCAAGTTAATGGGTCGAAAGGGTCGCCTTGATAACGCATTTCAAAGTATAAACCGGTTTCGATGTTACCGCCGGTATTTCCGACCGCAGCTACAGTACCCCCTGCGTGTACAACCTCACCCACTTGCTTATAGAGAGTTTCATTGTTGCCATACAAACTCATATAGCCGTCACCATGATCCAAAATAAGAAGATTTCCAAATCCACGAAGCCAATCGGCAAAAACAACGCGGCCTGTCGCTATCGCTTTCACTTCCTGCGCCGTTTTTGCAAGAATAAATAGCCCTCTCCAATACACGCCGCTGCCTACACGCAGGCTCCCATGGGTATTGGAGATCTCTCCCTGCACCGGTAAATTAAGCTTTCCTTTTAGCTCCTTAAATGGCGTACCGTCTAAAGCGGCATCTGGTAATTTATTATTGCTTAATCCTCTACTCCTTTCTGCTAAAAGTTTGTTTAGATTTTTAACAAGACGCGCTAAACGATTTTCATCTCGCTGCGATGTGCTGATTTCATTTTTTTGCTTTTTTATTTGCGTTGAAACCTTTACCAGCATCTGCTGGCGTTGTTGTTTTTCCTTACCTAAACGTTTTTTTTCCTCAATTTGACTCACTTTGATCGTTTCAAGATCAATTTTTTGCAGTCGCGTCTGACGCGATAAATCCTGCACCTCATCAATATTTTTTTGAAACCCTTGAATGACGCCTAATCGCGCGCGCGCGATATAGCTGTAGTAGTAAAGTTTACGCGCGATCGACTGTGGGCTCTCCCCATTGAGAATGAGCTTAAGCGGCCCCGGAGCCACCTCTAGATATTGTTGGTAAAACAGCTGACCAAATAAAGATTGATGAGAACGCAAGGCCGCGTCTAATTCCCTTTTTTTATCCTGCATGCGCGCCAGAATATTATCTGCCGAGCGAAGTTCTTTCGATAATTCAAATAATCTACGATTGCTATCGCTGATCGCCCTTTCGGATTCTTTTAGCGCGTCAACGGCCTCAGCCTTAGATTCCTCATTGCGATCCAACTCCTGTTGCAGAGCATTTATCCGATTACGTAATTCCTCAAGCTGTTGTTGCGGTGCTGCCACGACCGCTGAAGCCAAGGCCATTGCAACGGTAAATAAGGAAATGTGAAAAACTCTCAGCATTTTGATCAACGGCGTAAATGCCGTATATTGAAATATGATTTGAGCTATTTTTTAGCTTTTGCTTGATCTGCAACCTGTTGTATCGCTCTAATGATTTCCGCCTGATCACCGAGATAATAATGTCTTACTGATTTAAAATTACTGTCGAGTTCATATACCAATGGAATTCCGGTTGGAATATTAAGATCGGCAATTTCATTGTCAGGGATATCGTCAAGGTGTTTCACTAAGGCTCGCAGGGAATTCCCGTGCGCAGCAACAATGACGCGGTGCCCAGATCGAACTGCTGGCGCAATGACGTCATTCCAATAGGGAAGAATTCTGATGTAGGTGTCTTTTAGGCATTCGGTATCTGGAATACATTCTTGCGGTAAATTTTTGTAGCGCGGGTCAACGCCGGGGTAACGCGGATCGCTTTTCTCCAATGCGGGGGGGCGAATATCATAACTGCGGCGCCACTTTGTTGTTTGTTCGATTCCATAGGTTTGCTGCGTCTCCGCCTTATTTAAACCCTGAAGCGCGCCATAATGACGTTCATTTAATCGCCAGGACAACGTGGTATTCATCCACATTAGATCCATTTCATCTTGAACCAGCCAAAGCGTTCTAATCGCACGCTTTAAAACCGAGCTAAACCCAATTTCAAACGTATAACCGCCGTCTTTCAACAAGCGACCGGCTGCTTTCGCTTCGGCAATACCTTTGTGCGACAAATCGACATCTGTCCAACCAGTAAATCGGTTTTCCTCGTTCCATTTGCTCTGCCCGTGTCTTAATAAAACGAGTTTGTGCATAATCAATCGACTTTCTTAGTTAGCTCACTAAATGGTATATTATTCAGACCACATTGTTTAGTGAATCGTGAACGAGCTCAAAGCCATCAAGCAGCTATCGATTAGTTCCTTGTCGTGGTTCTACCATTTAGCGTCCTTGAAAGGTCTATATTAATTGTCGGACTTTATCGTAAAACACAGTTGGGTTGCTATCATATTTGCCATTAGCGGGCTCATGTTGATATGGCCACTTTTTAAAGGCCGCTCGCGTGGATCGCGGGAAGTAGGCGCACATGAGGCCGTGACGCTAATGAATCGAAAGCAAGCGGTCATACTTGATGTCCGAGATAACGAAGAATTTGCCGCAGGACACGTCGTTAACGCAAAGCACATACCATTAGACAAGCTTAACGAACAAATTAAGCAACTCGAAAAATTCAAAAACCGCCCTGTCGTTATCGTATGTCATAACGGGCAACGGTCTGCGAATGCGGCACCCATATTAGTCAAAAACGGATTTGTGGATGTTTTTTGTTTACGCGGTGGAATAGCGGCCTGGCAGCTCGCGAGCATGCCACTTGAGAAAGCAAATGGCTAAAGTAATCATGTATAGTACTCACGTTTGTCCATACTGCTTAGCGGCGGAACGACTGTTGCGCAACAAAGGCGTCACGGAGATAGACAAAATTATGGTCGATCGCGAACCCCAGAAGCGCACGGAAATGACGGAAAAGACCGGCCGTAGAACCGTCCCGCAAATATTCATCAATACCCAATATGTTGGCGGATACGACGAACTGAAAGCATTGAATCACGCAGGAACATTAGATAAATTACTGGCCTTATCAAGTTGAACAGCCGGTCGCAAACCGACGTGTTCATATAGCGTCGAGAATTCCAATTACAACATCTCGCACTAAATAGGGAACTTAAATATGGCAGAGGAAATAAAACCAACGTTTGCAATAGAGAAGTTATACGTGAAAGACGTATCCCTTGAAGTGCCTAACGCGCCAAAAATTTTCTTAGAACGCGAAACACCAAAAATAGAGGTTCAATTGAATACGGCGGGCGGCGCGTTCGACAAAAATCTCTATGAAGCGCTCCTTACCGTAACGGTTACAGCGAAAATTAACGACAAGACCATGTTCTTGGTGGAAGTTCGTCAAGCTGGGATTTTTCGCATCGAAGGGGTTTCGGATAAAGACGCACAAACAGTTCTAGCGGTAACCTGCCAAAATATCTTGTTCCCCTATGCGCGCGAAGCAGTATCTGACGTCATCATCCGCGCCGGATTTCCCCCGGTACTATTAAGCCCGGTAAATTTTGAGGCGCTGTATCAACATCAGCAGCAACAAGCACAACAAACTAAAACTGAAACGGAAAAACCTAAGGCAAAAAACTAGTTTATGCAAAGGTTGTCATTTCAGTCCTACGGTATTTTTATACTTTTTGCGTTGGGCGCGACGTCGGCGCTCGCCTTTGAATACCGTTCCGTATCTGAAGATATCGTCTCCCTATACGATGCGCCTTCCGCCAAAGCAAAAAAAGTATATGTCATGAGTCGTGACTATCCGGTAGAACTCGTCGTTCCGGTAGAGGGGTGGGTAAAAATTCGCGAAGCGGGCGGGAAGCTCGCCTGGATAGAGACAAAATTTCTCGGCGAAAAGCGAACGGTTTTGGTAAAGGTTGGCCTAGCCGATATTCGGCAGTCGCCCGATACCGCCGCCGCACTAGTGTTTCAAGCGCAGCAGAATGTCGTCATGGAACTTTTGGAGTTTAGTATTCCTGGCTGGGTCAAGGTTAAACACCGCGACGGTCAAAGCGGATTCGTGCGAGTAGATCAAATATGGGGTGTTTGATCCTCAAACAATGGCAAAACCACTACCCTGCCACGGTTCTCTAACATGAGAATAGCGGTACTTGGCGCGGGTGCTTGGGGAACCGCGCTTGGCCTTAGTTTGTGTGCGAGCCATGAAGTTACAGTATGGGTGCGAAACTCGGAACAATTTATATCCATGTCCGAGACACGCCAAAATACACGGTATTTACCAGGCCTTGCGTTGTCGACAAACCTTGTTCTTTCCAATCAATTGGAAGCAACAATATCTGAGCGCGATCTTCTCTTTCTTGCGGTACCTACAGCCGGGCTTAGGTCGACGATGCGCCAACTGAAGGTCCTTGGCGTGGCCTGCCCCGTCGTGTGGCTAAGCAAAGGCTTCGAAGCTGAAAGTTCGAAGCTTCCCCATCAAATCGCGCAAGAAGAATTGGGATTGGAATATATTGCTGGAATATTGTCTGGACCAAGCTTTGCTGAAGAGGTCGCGCGCGGCCAGCCGACTGCGCTGACGTTGGCGTCTAACGATTTCACTTTTGCGCAGCATGCTGCCCAATATCTTCACCACGCAAAACTGCGTGTGTATTCCAGTAGTGATATCAGCGGCGTCGAAATTGCTGGGGCGCTCAAGAACGTGATTGCGATTGCCGTTGGAATATGCGACGGGCTGAACCTGGGCTACAACGCGCGCGCCGCTTTAATCACTCGTGGCTTAGCGGAGATTACGCGCTTAGGAACGAAACTCGGTGGGCGGCAGGAAACATTTATGGGGCTTGCCGGCGTGGGCGATCTAATTTTAACTTGTACTGGCGATCTTTCTCGCAATCGTACCGTTGGGTTAAAGCTGTCGAAAAACCAAGCCCTACAATCTATACTTGCCGAGTTAGGGCATGTCGCGGAAGGCGTTTACACCGTACGCGAAGCGAAGCGGCTTTCCGAGTTACATAACATAGAAATGCCCATTACTGACGCGGTATACGAATTGTTGTACGGAAATAGTCCCGCGCAGACGGTGATTGAGCGCTTGTTGAACCGTGATGTCAAAGCAGAACATCAATAATTTGCCGCTCACTGGTCACGGCGGACCGCTCGTCAATGACTAATAGCCCCTCTCCCGCTTTTCCGCTTTTCCGCTTCGAAAATTTTCTCCCCGGTTTTAGCACCTTAACAACACTTAAGTTAGCCCGCACTCCAGCCGATATTATGGTTGAGGTGTTACGAATATTTCATTAAACGATTTTCTTAAGTGTAATTATTATGGCGATCACCGCAAATAGAGCTACTTTTACCAACGAAACGCCCACGCAACGTTCGCTTTGGCAAATACTATTAGACGGTGGCTTTACCGATAGAGCGCCTACAACTGGTTTGCGCGGAGATCGCAAACTTGAACTTCGTTTTCCTACAATCGATCCCATAGACCTAAACGTTGCCCTAGCGGTGCAGGAAGACTTCGGGTCACGTGAAGGCTTAATCCGTTCTGCGGCGGGGGATCGTCGACAAGCAAGTCAGTCAAGCGATCCTTTACCAAATTTATAGATTGTAACCACGCCTTACATCGGTAGGGTACGCACGACTACCCATGCGCGAATTTCCGCTGCCCCTTGTTTACGTAAGGTCTTCGCCAATTCGTTGAGCGTCGCGCCCGTAGTAAGCACGTCATCGACCAGAATAATTTTCTTCCCTGTTAAATCGTGTGTGCAGGAAAACGCCCCGCGTATATTTTTTGTGCGTTCGCTCCAAGGCAACGACGTTTGGGAAAGTGTATTGCGAACACGACCGCACAAATTAGCTTCCACCGGAACGCCGTAATAGCTCCCCAAGATTTTTGCGATTTCATGCGCTTGATTAAAACCTCGCTCCCTTTGCTTCTCTCGTGCAAGTGGCACCGGGAGAAAAAAATCTGCCCCGACGCTCCCGGGGGCTGCCTCAATTAGCTTTTCTGCGAGAACGCACGTAATGGCCAAATTCGCGTGATACTTCAGAGATTGAATCAACGCATCGGTGGGAAATGCATAGATGAAAGCCGCCGTCACGCTATCGAATTCCGGTGGGGTTTTTAGACAGGCGCCGCACAGGTTCCCGTCCGTCGGTAACGCGCATCTTGGGCAATGTGTATATGCGATAGTCGTCAAACTACTATTGCACGCTCTGCAAAGGCCATCGCGGCAGCCCAAGGCCGCGCAAAGTACACAAGATTGCGGAATAGCGCCCAGACCTAATCTTAGGCAGTTGTTTATTCTTTTCAGTATACTGTTTGACATCTATGGACTCATCCTAGATGATGCACCCAGAGCTTACAGGACGAAATAAGAATGGATCAACCAGCATTTAAGCAAGACCATACCTCCCGGCTCCCGGCAAACAACCTTTGGACGATTCAAACGGTGGAAGCCCTAATCAATTTACCCTTCAGCGAACTTATTTTTCGCGCACAGGGTGTTCATCGCGAAAATTTTGACCCAACGACGGTACAACTGTCTACATTGCTCTCGATTAAAACTGGCGGCTGCTCAGAAGACTGTGGCTACTGCCCACAGGCTGCGCGTTACCATACGCGCATTTCTAATCATCAACTTCTTGCGCTTGATACGGTTGTCGCGGAGGCGCGCGTCGCAAAAGAAAACGGCGCGACCCGTTTTTGTATGGGTGCCGCGTGGCGTGGCCCGAAACAAGCAGATCTAGATAAAGTCGTAGAAATGGTAAAAGCAGTGAAGGCCCTAGGGATGGAGTCGTGCGCGACTCTGGGAATGTTAAACGACGGTCAAGCTGAACAGCTAAAAAGTGCTGGGCTGGATTATTACAACCACAATTTAGATACCGCGCCTGAATACTACGAAAGCATAATCTCTACACATACGCAAGCGGATCGTCTCGCCACTTTAAATAAAGTCAAAAACGCCGGGATTCACGTATGTTGCGGCGGTATAGTCGGCATGGGTGAAACACGTGCACAACGCGCCGCAATGATCACCCAGTTGGCTAACTTAGAGCCCTACCCCGAAAGTGTGCCTATAAACAATCTAGTCCAGGTTGAAGGTACGCCGCTTACCGGGACCATAGATTTAGACCCCCTAGAATTCGTGCGCACCATTGCGTGCGCGCGCATTACGATGCCAAAAGCGATGGTGCGTCTTTCTGCTGGACGCCAGCAAATGTCCGATGAGCTCCAGGCGTTGTGCTTTCTTTCCGGTGCCAATTCTGTTTTTTTTGGTGAAAAACTATTAACGACAGACAACCCGCAGACGGATCATGATCTCGCCTTGTTCAAAAAGCTTGGTATGACACCAACGCAGCTCGGGGTCACTAGTTAGTACGCCGCCTTCGAAGTACTCGCTCCGCTTAATCTAGCATCATGCCGTTTGCTGCGCTCAAAACGAATCTGTCGCAACTTAAACAAGATGGACTGTTACGCACTCGCCGAATAGTTATGGGTGCGCAAACCAGAAAACTAAAAGTTGATTCACATGAATTACTTTCGTTTGCAAGCAACGACTATCTCGGTTTAGCAAACGATCCGCGCTTGATTAATGCGACACAAGAGGCTTTAGGCGCCTATGGTGTCGGCGCCGGAGCATCGCCCATGGTTTGTGGCCACGGCGTGATGCATGAGCTTGCTGAGCAGTCTCTTGCTAAATTTGTAGAAAAACCGCGTGCGCTGTTATTTTCGAACGGCTACCTGGCAAATATAGGCGTAATTACTGCGCTGGCGAACCGAGAGACGGCTATTTTTGCTGACAAACTAAATCACGCCTCGCTCAACGATGCGGCCGTGTTATCGCGCGCGAAATTTCAGCGTTACCCGCATGCCAATATGAGATTTCTTGAACGTTTACTCACGCAATCGAACGCGAAGAGAAAGCTGGTCATCAGTGACGCTGTATTTAGCATGGATGGCGACATCGCCCCTATTAAGGCTCTGCTTGATCTGTGCGACCGTTACGATGCCTGGCTCGTATTGGATGACGCACATGGTTTCGGTGTGCTCGGCGCATCGGGTCAGGGTGCAATGTCCTTTGCACAAGTATCATCCCCGCGAATAATCTATATGGCAACGCTGGGTAAGGCAGCGGGCGTGTACGGGGCATTCGTCGCGGCCGAGATCGATGTCATCGATTTTCTTTTGCAGCACGCACGGTCTTATATCTACACTACGGCAACGCCACAATGTCTCGCGAGCGCAATTCATGCCAGCGTGGAATTAATTTGCACCGAGCAGTGGCGGCGCACTCATATCATCGCGCTGACGTCTGCACTACGTATGAAACTAAAACTCGAGCGCTGGCAAATTTCCATGTGCGCGGCTGCGATTCAGCCGATCATTATTGGAGATAACAAGGAAGTCGTTGCCGTGAGCCAGGCATTGTTCGATCAGGGAATTTGGGCCCCCGCGATCCGTTCACCTACGGTTGAAAAAAACACGGCGCGACTACGGTTATCACTCTCGGCATCGCATCGTCTAGAGGATGTGGACCGTTTAGCCGCGGCGTTGAATGAACTCGAGCGACTCGCGAAACGCCACGGTGGAAAATAAGCTACTCAAATCGACAGTTTCCGGCAGCGGTCCGAATTTAGTTTTCCTGCACGGTTGGGGCACCAATAGCGCAGTTTGGCGATCTGTAAGCGCTGCACTCGTGAAACATTTTTGCGTAGTAAATATCGATCTGCCTGGCTACAAAAAAAATGCTGGCTTTCCAGCTGACTCATTGATCGATCACGTCAAGGCTATTGCGCGCTCGACACCACCACAAACCGCTGTTTGTGCCTGGTCGTTAGGAGGGCAAATTGCCCTACGTTGGGCCTGCGATTTCCCTACCCAAGTTAGTCGCTTAATTTTAGTTGGGACAACGGCAAAATTCTGTAATGGCCCTGGCTGGGAGCAAGGATCTAACCAAGACGAATTCCATTCGTTTGCGGCGCAACTGGAATACGCTCCCGTTAAAATACTAAAGACATTTTTCTCACTTGTTGCGCTAGGTGATGTGAATACGAAGCGCATTGCCAACATACTCAAAACCTTCATGTCAAGTAGTGATGCGCCAAATTTCTCGGTATTACAGCGCGGACTGGATCTCCTGGCGACAACCGATGTACGCGCTATTGTCAGCAAGGTTAAGCAATCGAGCTTATTAATACACGGGGCAAACGATCGAGTCTGTCCGATAGCCGCAGCGCAATGGTTAGCACGCGCCATGCCGAAAGCAAGCCTACACACCTTTGACGACTGTGGGCATGCGCCCTTTCTTTCGCAACCTAATAATTTCGTCGCGATCGTTAAAGAGTATCTGCTAAATGAGTGACAAATTTTTTCTAGATAAGCATCAGGTAAGACGCTCTTTTTCTCGAGCAGCGCAGTCTTATAACGATGCCGCAATATTGCAAAAAGAGGTGGGGAATCGCATGGCGAGCCGCCTGAGCTATATTAAACATAGTCCTCACAACATACTAGACGCTGGTAGCGGAACCGGATTAAGCCGTAGCGAGTTGCAACGTCAGTACCCCGAAGCGCTAGTGATTGAATTAGACATTGCGTTAGAAATGTTAATGCAATCGCGGACGGCAGCGCCGCCTTTTGGATCAAACTCTTTTTATCTCTGCGCAGATATCGAATGTCTACCGCTCTCCAATGCCAGCGTCGATATGGTTTGGTCGAATCTAAGTATGCAATGGGTAAACGATTTAGCTAAAGCGTTCACAGAGGTGAGTCGCGCACTTCGTAACGCCGGCCTATTCATGTTTAGTACTTTTGGGCCAGATACGTTAAAGGAATTGCGCGCGGCGTTTTCTCATATCGACCCTTATACCCACACCAATCGTTTTACCGATATGCATGATATTGGAGATCTATTATTGCATTCAGGATTTGAAACTCCTGTGGTCGACATGGAAGTCATTACGATGACCTACCCTGATCTCGAGAAATTGCTGCATGACCTAAAAGGGTTGGGGGCGCACAATGTAACCCAGGGGCGAAACCGAGGCCTCACGGGTAGAGCAATGCTCAAGATGCTCATTTCTGAATATGAGAAGTTCCGCCAAGGTGATCGCTTGCCCGCAACTTTCGAGGTTATTTATGGACACGCTTGGAAAGCAACCAAAAACGAAAAGCGATCACCTCACGAGCCACAGCCGATCCGGATTTACCCACGAACCTATGGCTAAAGGATTTTTTATTATCGGGACAGATACCGGCGTTGGAAAAACCACAGTAAGTTGTGGCTTACTCGACGGTTTTGCTAATTTGGGATTACGCGTCATTGGCATGAAGCCCATCGCGACCGGAAGTACCGGCACGCCTGGCGACGATATAGAACGCCTAAAAGCGGCAGCAAACGTTGTGAGCAAACAAGAATGGATTAACCCCTACGCGTTCACCCCCGCAATTTCACCCCACCTCGCCGCGCGACGCAGCGGAATAAAAATTAGCGTGGATGCCATCGCTGCAGCCTATCTGCGTCTTGCTCAGATTGCAGATGTGGTCATCGTCGAGGGCGTAGGCGGATTTAGAGTCCCGTTAGACGCTGACTCGGATACCGCTGACCTGATAGTAAAGTTAGACTTGGCGATTGTGCTCGTTGTCGGAATGCGTCTGGGCTGCCTCAATCACGCGTTGTTAACGGTAGAAGCAATTAAGAATCGCCGTCTTTCGCCCGTTGCTTGGGTTGCAAACCGCATTGATCCCGACTTCGATGCGGTAACAGAAAATATTACTACACTGGAGAGAAGATTCGATTTTCCCTTAATCGGCGTCCTACCCTTTTTTCCACAATCCGAAATATTGGATACAAATTCTTATTTGAATATTCGGACGTTGGATCTGGGCGCACTACAGAAGCGCTTAATTGACTAGGCGAAATTAAGCGCAGGCGGATTCAAGTACACTGATTGTTTTCTTTACCAGCATACGGGCGCCATGCTAAAATATCGCGCTGCATTGGGTTAATTACCGGTTGATGCCGGTCATATTTATTTGCTTGGCAATGTAAAGTGCAGCGCATCGATATTAAGCACAACCTGAGGTTTTCTCGACTTTCCAACAGTAATTGTTCGTTATTCCACGTTGGACCTTATCGCGCGCGCAGCGTTAAGCGTCGCACTGTGCGTTTCTATTTCATGTATGGTGTATTCCATCGATGCGTGGCTAAATTTCCCCTTTGTGAGAATAGCGGCGCATGCGCATGATGGCGAAGGAACTAGGCGTCACAGTATGGACTGTCCAACCATTCATCGCGTTAAAGTCGGGTTGGCGCGCCGTGGGAAACATTTGATGGAAACGCAACGCGCCATGCTTTGTGGCCCGCGTAAAAGCGTTTGGGCAATCGATCTTAGGTGGTAATCTTTGGGGTAGGCATGATTAAAATTAAATATAGTCTGGTGGTCGGTCTGATTTCGACATTTTATACGACGCTATCTTTCGGCGCCTACCAACTCAATCTTCAAACCCCTGTCACCCCGATTGCGCGAGAAATCTACGGTCTGCACATGGCCATACTGTGGTTTTGCGTCGGTATATTCATCGCCGTATTCGGCGCGATGTTATACGCCTTACTCAAGCACCGCAAATCGCTCGGTCATGAAGCGCAGCAATTTCATGAAAATACGCTGGTCGAAATTATTTGGACCATTATGCCCTTCTGTATTCTCGGGGTCATGGCCTACCCAGCGTCGAAAACTATCTTGTCCATGAAAAATACCGCCGCCCCAGAAATGACCATTAAAGTCACGGGGTATCAGTGGAAGTGGGGTTACGATTATCTCGAAGAAGGCGTCAGCTTTTATAGCGCACTTTCTACGCCAAGAGATCAAATTGAGAATCGCGCACCAAAGGGCGAGCACTATTTACGCGAAGTTGATAACCCTATGGTGGTTCCTACCGGCAAACGGATACGGGTATTGCTCACAGCAAGCGACGTGATACATGCATGGTGGGTTCCGGCGCTTGGAATTAAGCAAGATGCAATTCCGGGGTTTATTCGCGATGCGTGGTTTTCCGTTGAGACGCCCGGAACCTACCGCGGGCAATGTGCTGAGTTGTGCGGAAAAGATCACGGCTTTATGCCCATCGTCGTTGAGGCCGTAGAACCGGAAAAATACGCGGCGTGGCTAGAAGAGCAGAAAAAGAAACAAGCTGCAGCGCAACTTGACCCCAATAAGGTGTATGCGCTGGAAGAGTTCAAAACTATCGGCGAAAAAGTGTATACAGCAAATTGTGTCGCATGCCATCAAGCAGACGGGAAAGGCATACCGGGAGTGTTTAAAGGGCTCGACGGTTCGCCAATAGCAACCGGGCCTAAAGAACAGCACGTAGATATAGTAATGGATGGTAAGCCGGGAACCGCGATGGCTGCATTTGCAGCGCTACTATCCGACACAGAAATTGCGGCAGTTATTACGTACGAACGTAACTCTTGGGGCAACAAAACTGGCGATATGATTCAGCCTAGTGAAATAAAGGCATACCGAAAATAAAGGTTATTACATTAAAAATTAGCGCGATTACGAGCACGCAAGTTTAAAGGAGATCGTTAATGGAAGCAGTACACGCGCACGATGGCCATCACCACGCGCATCACCCTAGCGGATTGATGCGCTGGGTCACGACGACCAACCACAAAGATATCGGTACGCTTTATCTTATATTCAGCTTCATCATGTTCCTGGTTGGCGGGCTGATGGCGCTCACTATACGGACAGAGCTGTTTCAACCGGGGTTGCAAATTGTTCGGCCTGAGTTTTTTAACCAACTGACCGCGTTGCATGGGCTAATCATGGTGTTTGGCGCAATTATGCCGGCCTTCGTTGGCCTAGCCAATTGGCAAGTACCAATGATGATAGGCGCGCCGGATATG
>CANMPU010000008.1 GCA_947499755.1 Betaproteobacteria bacterium
TTTCTCGTCCTCTATGGCTTGCTTTTCTTGATTACGTTTACGTAGCGCTAATTCGTATAATCGAGACTTTAACATAGCCAACGCTTCCGCTTTGTTGCGATGTTGTGAACGGTCATTCTGACATTGAACCACGATGCCAGACGGGGCATGGGTGATTCTGACCGCAGAGTCCGTTTTGTTAATATGCTGTCCGCCAGCGCCAGACGCTCTGTAGGTATCAATGCGCAAATCTGCGGGGTTGATATCTATTTCGATAGATTCGTCTACTTCTGGATAAACGAAGACGCTTGCAAATGAGGTGTGGCGACGGTTACCAGAATCGAAAGGGGATTTACGCACCAAACGGTGTACACCAGATTCGGTGCGTAGCATCCCATACGCATACTCGCCACTTATTTTCAACGTCGCATTTTTGATGCCAGCAACATCCCCTGGAGATTCTTCCAAAATCTCAACAGTGAAAGTCTGTCGTTCGCAATAGAGTATGTACATACGCTCTAACATTTGCGCCCAGTCTTGCGCCTCTGTTCCGCCAGAGCCCGATTGAATATCCACAAAACAATTGTTCGGGTCCATCGGGTTGGAAAACATTCGTTTGAACTCAATATCTTCGACAATCTTCTCTAAGTGACGTACTTCAAGTGCTATGGTTTCTAGCATGCTGTCGTCATTCTCATCTTTAGCTAAGACGAATAATTCCTGTGTTTCGATAAATTGTTTTTCGAGTTTTTCTAAGGGGATGACTGTACTTCCCAGCAATTTTCGTTCCCTATTTAATTCTTGAGATCGCTTTTGATCGCGCCAAATATCCGGATCCTCCAAGAGAGTCGAAATCTCCGCTAAACGAGTTGTTTTCCCGTCAAAGTCAAAGATACCTCCGTAAATCAGACCTTAAATTTGCGATGTGTTGTAGTGTGGTGGAAATGCTGTTTAAGCGATCTGCGTCCATTAGGTGCCCTGCGAGTTATCAAAAAAAATAAATAAAAATGCAAAAAATTAGCGACTAAAAGTATACATCTAAGCAGGAAGGTATTGAGGCCTAGTTTTACTATTTTCCTTTGGGCGAGGCCATGGTTTTCTGGCTAATTAATTGCGCACGCGCACGTTCAAGTAACATTAGAAGTATTTTTCTGTCTTCGCTGTCCGCAGAAAGCTGATCTTCTACGCGTGTCCAATGATCAATGGCGCCACGATAATCTTTACTTTGAAATGCCGCCATACCCGCAAGAGAATTGAGTTTGAGATGTTTTGCATCCAGCTTTAGCGCTCCATTAATAATCACTAGCGCCTCCGCTGCTACGTTGCCTTCGTTTGCAAGAATGGACGCTTCAGCGTAGTCGGCCGCCACGGCAGTGTCTTGTTTAAGCAGGGCATAGGCCTTAGCGTAGGCTTGCGTCGCTTGGGGATATTGTTCTAAGACCATGTAGGACTTGCCTAGCATTACCCAACCCTGCGCGTCGTTCGGCTCTTGTTTCAATCTTGTCGCGAGCTTATTAACCATGGACTCAATTTGGGTCAACCCGATCTCTTGTTGCTCGAGGTCCGTAGTGTTAGGAAGATGGCCGATCTTCAAATAGATTAACAATGCACATAATGGCATTAAGATCACTAGAGAAATGATTAAAACAATGTTGGATGATTGACGCTTGGGCGGTTCAATTTCTGTCGCGTCAGACGATTCAGTAAGTAGCCGCTGGCCTAACTCATCCCGTGCTTCAATATATTGTGCGTGTTGTAGTACACCTGTCGCCTTATCTACGTCTAATTCGGCCAGCTGTTCTCGATAGAGATCGATATTTGTCATACCCGCGCGCGTGCTGCTCGAAATTGCACGGGTTCTCAATAAAGGCGTCACGACGAACGCTAGTGCAATAGCGATTAAAACGCTAATTAGTATCCAAAATAAAGTCATCGACGTTCGTTATCAGCGCCTAGCAGTTCAGCGAGTCGGCGTGTATCGTTTTCAGCGAGAGGTACGCCTACCACTTTTTTTGCGCGCTGTCTTAAATGGACAAACAGGAAAACCAAACCTACGACTAATAATATAAATGGACCAAACCACAGTGCTATTGTTGATACTCGTAGTGCTGGTTTAAAGCGCACGAATTCGCCGTAACGTTGCACCATGAAATTTACGATCTCCTCGTCACTCATGCCGGCTTTAATTTTATCGCGCATTTCAGCGCGAAGATCTATCGCGAGATTAGCGTGCGAATCAGCGAGAGATTCATTTTGACAAACCAGGCAACGTAAATCCTGCGCAAGATCCAAGACGTGCTTCTCTAGCACTGCATCGTGGGCGAATGGTTGTGCTTCCTTTGCGCAAACCTCAAACGCGATTAGCGTTGCGAAAACGAGTATCCACTTCATTGTTGCAGTTCCGTGATTAACGGAAGGATACGATCCTTAAGGCCTTGTGGGGTCATCGGGCCTATTTGTTTATAGCGTATGACTCCTAATCGGTCGATGAGATAGGTTTCAGGAACGCCGTAGACCCCATACTCGATTCCGATTCTACCGTCGCTATCCGAGATCGTCGCCACGTACGGATTTCCTTGGCGCGCTAGCCAATCCAACGCTGCGCCGCGCTGGTCTTTATAGTTCATTCCGTAAAGAGGCACTTTGCCGCTGCGAGATAATTCCAGTAGCAGTGGATGTTCTTCGGCGCATGACGTGCACCATGAGGCCCACACATTTAGTAGCCATATTTGCCCTTTGAGGTCAGTTGGCGCAAGACGTTTATTTGGGTCGTCCAGTAATGGTAAATTAAAGCTTGGTGCCGTTTTTCCAACTAAGGGTGATGGGATTTCGTGCGGATTCCTTGTTAGACCGATAGCCAAAAAGACGACCAAGATCAGAAACAGAACTACGGGAAAAAGAAATTTATTCACGAACCGTTAGGGTCAGGGGCGGCTAGTTGAGTAACGACAGCTTGCTTGCGACGTGCGAACCGATAGCGGTGATCGAAGGTCGCGATCAAACCACCCAATGCCATTATGAAGAACCCGCCCCATATCCATCGTATCAAGGGTTTGTAATAAACGCGCACACTCCAAGCACCACCGTCCAAAGGCTCACCTAAGGAAACGTATAAATCACGAAAAATTCCGGTATCAATCGCTGCCTCCGTCATCGCCATATCTGAAGTTTGGTAAATTCGTTTCTCTGGGTATAGAACAGACGCCAACACCCCATTGTTGTAAACATTAAACGATCCTCGGCGTGCTTTGTAGTTGGGCCCGGGTACCTCGCTTACGCCATTAAATTGAAATGCGTATGCGCCGACTGTCACGCGCTCCCCAATCTCCATGCGTACGTCCTTTTGTGTTTCGTAACCTTTAACAATGGTAACGCCGAGTATAAAAATCGCAACGCCTAGGTGCGCGAATTGCATTCCATAATAACTCGCCGGTTGTTTGGCGATGCGCGTCAGAATACTTTTGAATTCACCGAATAGCTGGATACGGTCATTTAGGTTTATTACGCCAGAAAAAATAACCCAGGTAGCCAACAGCAGGCCGAGCGCAATAAGCGGTCTCCAATTACCAAGTATAAAAGGCAAGACTAACGCGCTAACGATACTAGCGTAAAATGCCCAGCGCAAACGAACGACCAAATCCGGAACGCTCGCTTTTTTCCAGTGCGCCATTGGACCAATCGCCATCAAAAACACCGCAGGGACGAGTAGTGGGACAAAAATCAGGTTAAAGTAGGGTGGGCCTACCGATATTTTCCCTAGGCCTAACACGTCGTGCAGCAGAGGATAAAGTGTGCCAAATAAAACCGATGCCGCAGCAGTAATGAGTAATACATTATTGCAGAGTAACAAGGTCTCTCTGGAGACTAAGTCAAACTTGCCTCCCAGACCGATACGCGGCGCGCGCCACGCAAAAAGCAACAAAGAACTTCCGATAACGCAACTCAGAAACACAAGTATAAACACGCCGCGTTTCGGGTCGGTTGCAAATGCGTGTACTGAAGTCAAAACGCCAGATCTAACAAGAAAGGTGCCTAAAAGGCTCAACGAAAATGCAGTAATCGCGAGTAGTACCGTCCAGCTTTTAAAACACCCGCGCTTTTCCGTTACAGCAAGAGAGTGTATTAACGCGGTGCCGACCAACCAAGGCATGAACGACGCATTTTCAACTGGATCCCAAAACCACCAGCCGCCCCAACCGAGTTCGTAATACGCCCAACCGCTACCGAGCATGATTCCTAAAGTGAGAAAAACCCATGCGGCAGTAGTCCATGGTCGCGACCAACGCGCCCAGGTTGCATCAAGACGAGCGCTCAGCAGGGCGGCAATCGCAAATGCGAACGCGACCGAGAAGCCGACATAGCCCATATAAAGGATAGGCGGGTGTATCACCATGCCAGGGTCTTGCAACAGGGGATTTAAATCGTTGCCTTCCAGCGGCGCGGGGAAAAGGCGCTGGAAAGGATTGGATGCAAATAATATAAAGATTAGAAATCCAACACTGATTATTCCCATGACGCCGAGGACGCGCGCTACAATTTCTTCGGGTAAATGTTGGCTAAAAAGTGTAACAGCGACGCTCCAAACTGAGAGTATCAATACCCAAAGTAGCATCGATCCTTCGTGGGAACCCCACGTCGCGGCGAAACGATAGGCCAGTGGTAAATGAGAGTTGGAATTTGCCGCTACGTTGAGAACGGAGAAATCGCTATTTACAAATGAGGTCGTTAAACAAGCAAAGGCGATTGCGACAAAAACAAATTGCCCTTGCGCGATAGGGCGTGCGGTCGCTATCCATGCGGCGTTGCGACGTGCGGCGCCGAATAAGGGCAAACTACCCTGCGCCAACGCCAACACCAGGGCAAGAATTAACGCAAAATGACCGATTTCTGGAACCATACGGGATACTACTGTTCGCCTTCAACCGATACTTCTACACGGCGATCGGGCTGCAGGCACTCACTGAGCGCTTTGCCTTTCATGCCCTTGCATTCACTTGGTGTTGTCTTGGGTTCCGATTCCCCTTTACCGCTTGCCACGATGGGGTTGGCAATGCCCTTACTTTCCAAATAACTTTTAACTGCGTTGGCGCGCCGCTCAGAAAGTTTTTGGTTAAAACGAGTACTACTGCGGTAGTCGGGGTGGCCGGTCACCATAATGACTTTGAAATTAACGCCGTCAAGACTTTGGGAGAGGCTATCCAATTTTTCCATGCCTTCTGATTTGAGCACAGATTTGTTGGTGTCGAATAATGCATCCGCCGTCAATTCTATTTTTTTCCGGGCCATTTTCGCCGGCGCCTCTTTATTCATTGTGGGTGTGGATTGTGACCGTGCCTGTTCCAAAGCGTGTGCCGCTTCTGGCGGCATGTAATTTTCATCGTGCTTAGCTAAAACCTCATCCGCGCGAAATACGCCGTTGGCCTCCATATGACCTTGCGCGACTACCCCTTTTCCTTCTTTAAATAGATCGGGCAATATCCCAGAATAAACGACGGGTACGCTCTGCGCCATGTCGGTGACGACAAAACGCACGCTTAATCCATCTTTCCCGCGTTCTAAGCTGCCTGTGGTCACTAAGCCTCCCACGCGAAAACTACGCCCCAGAGGGGCTTCGTGCGCCGCGATTTGTGAAGGCGTAAAAAAAAACACCAAGTTATTGCGGAAGGCATTGACCACTAATGCGGTGACCACACCGATGACGGCGAGTCCGCCGACTATAAAAATCATTTTTTTATGACGTGGTTTCATTTTGTTTCGCGTTAGCTAGCGCACGAGCCATATTCAGCCGTCTAAGTAGAGTCCGTTTGCGCAAAACGAGACTGATCATTTCGACAGAGATCGCAAAAGCGGCGAGCCCGTAAGACCCCCACACGTAAAACGCGTAACCACCCATGTTAAAAAAAGCGTGCCAATTCATTTTAGCGTTTCCAAAATATCTGTGACCCAGGCGCTGCGGCATTCGCGCTCAAGAATAAGCTGGCGTACGCGAACCAAACTTACGGCAATCGAGTACATCCAGCATGCCGCCGCCATAATCAACATGCCAGCAAACATCGTCTGCGCCATGGTTGGTGCCGTGGTCATATTTACGGATGCGCCCTGATGTAAGGTATTCCACCATTGCACGGAAAAGTAAACGATAGGAATATTCACTACGCCCACCAATAGGAATACCGCGCCTGCCTTATCACGACGCACGGGATTATCTATGGCGGCTTGCAACGAAATGAAGCCTATATAGAGAAACAGTAAGATTAGTTCGGACGTCAACCTGGCATCCCACACCCACCAAGCGCCCCACATCGGCTTACCCCAAAACGAACCAGTCCACAGCGCGATAAAGGTAAACATTGCGCCAGTCGGTGCCAACGCCGAAGCCATCATGTGCGAAAGGCGCGTGTTGAATGCTAGCCCCAGAGCACAGTACGACGCCATCACCAGATAGATAAACATGGACATCCAGGCCGCTGGAACATGGATGAAAATAATCCGATACGCTTCGCCTTGCTGAAAGTCCGTAGGGGCAACAAAAAATGAAATGCTCAACCCAAGGCTAAATAGCAATGCGGCGGCAATGGAAAACCATGGCACTAATTTTCCCGCAAGGGGATAAAATGTTACCGGCGCCGAGTATTTAAGCCAAATAGATGAGATAGAAGCCATGCTTTAGTCTTGTGAGACTCTTAGTGCAGCGGCGATCGCTAACGGACCAAAAAATAAAGTAAATACAAGAAGCGCGGCCAATAGAGACAAATGCGCTTCCACGCCTTGACCACTTAAACTAGCATCGACCGCACTCGTAGCAAAAATGAGAACGGGCATATATAGCGGTAATACTAATAATGCGATTAAGGTGTTCCCACCGCGCAGCCCCAATGTTAACGCAGCACCGATGGCGCCTACCATACCCAAAATCGGCGTCCCTAAGGCTAACGATATCACGAGTATCCATAAACTGTGGGCGGGCAAGTCAAATTGCAAGCCTAATGCTGGAGCAACCAAAATGATCGGCAGCCCAGAAACCAGCCAGTGCGCGAGTATTTTAGCAAGTACCAGCAAAGACAGTGACTGGGGCGCCAATAGAAATTGCTCTAGAGTCCCGTCTTGACAGTCGCTGGAAAACAGGCGGTTTAAAGAAAGCAATGAAGTTAACAGAGCCGCAACCCATATAACTCCCGGCGCGATTAAGCGTAATTTATTTATTTCCGGACCCACGCCCATTGCGAATAAGCTGGTTATGATCGCAAAAAAGAATAAAGCCGTCAAAATATCTGACCTGCGACGCAGGTAAAGCGTGAGATCTCTGGCAAGCACGGCAAAAAATACGGAACGCATGGCTAGAGTCCTAATGCCAGACGTTTGAGCGTACCACCCGGAATATCTAGCTCCCGATGAGAAGAGATCACCGCAATACCATTCTGCGCGAGATGAGCGCCAACAATGGTTCGCAATAGATCGCTTGCAGATGAATCGAGTGCCGCAAAGGGTTCGTCGAGCAACCACAACGTTGCTTTGCTAAGTAATAGCTTTGCGAGTGCAACGCGTCTTTTTTGTCCCTGAGATAACACGCGGAATGGTAATTGTGCAGCCGCCGTGATCCCAAATCGTTGCAGAGCAGCACCAACTTCACTAGAACTTACCGGCGCCGCAGATATTCTTGAACTAACCATTAAATTTTCAAGCGCGCTTAAGTCGTCTTTTTGTGCGTTCAGGTGGCCAATATAAGAGAGCGTTTTTTTATATTCTCCCCCAAGCGCATTGATGGTCACGCCATCCCAAAGAACTTTCCCACTGGTCGGAGGCAGTAGTCCAGTCAATATACGTAATAGGCTGGTTTTACCGCACCCATTTTTGCCTTGGACGTGGAGCAGATCGCCGTTTTTAAGGGACAGATTTAGGCGACTGAAGAGGCAATGGTCGCCACGCACGCACTCAAGATCGATGGCTTGCAGCATTAGTTAGCTTGCCAATGCTGCACTGCAAGCTGCAAGCTCGTGGTGTTTTTGAATTCATTGACCTCCATGCGATACACAGCGCATATATTACGCGGCAGCGCATTTGTTTCGGAGAACAATATCGCGTCAAAAAAACGCTCAGATTTACGCAGTTTTAATTTCAAATGTTTTCCGCCAACTATTCGTTGCGTGTCGACGACAAAGTCATCGCAAAACTGTGGTTGCGGAAACCCCTGACCCCAAACGTCTTGCTGTAATCGACGCGCAAATTCCAATGTCATGTTATCGTGCGCCAACGGGCCATCTGTTTCGATTACGCGAGACAATTCTGCCGGCGTAATTAATGATCGGACCGTTTGTTCAAAAGCTTTGCTAAATTCGGCAAAATCGTTTTGCTGGAGTGTCAATCCGGCCGCCGCCGCGTGGCCACCAAATTGGCGCAGCAACCCCGGCCATTTTTTTGAAATTAAATCCAAGGCATCGCGCATGTGTAATCCGGATATGGAACGCCCCGAGCCTTTGATTTCTCCCTCGTTGCCTAACGCAAATACAATGGTAGGACGATGAAATCGGTCTTTTAGGCGTGACGCGAGTATTCCTATTACGCCAGAGTGCCAGGAGGGGTCAAATAAGCTGATGCTATAGCTATCTGACGCGTCGATCGCATCGACAATTTCCGCAAGAGAATCTTGCATATCAGATTGAATCTCGCGACGCCTGTGGTTTAAGTCCTCAAGTGTCTTTGCGATTTTATTCGCTATGTTCTCGTCATCAGTAATTAGACACTCAATGCCCAGAGACATGTCCTGCAATCGTCCGGCTGCATTCAGGCGCGGGCCAATGGCATAGCCAAGATCAAAGGCCGATGCGCGACGTATGTCGCGAGCGGCCACACGGAATAACGCAGATATTCCACAACAGGCTAAATTTGCGCGCATGCGTTTTAACCCTTGTTGCACCAAAATGCGATTATTGTGATCGAGATTTACGACGTCTGCGACTGTGCCCAATGCAACTAAATCTAACAGGCGTGCCAAATTATCTGCGGTATTTGTAGTCTCTTTTGACAGGCTATTGCGTTCGCGTAACTCCGCACGTAATGCAATCATGACGTAAAAAATGACGCCAACGCCGGCTAAATACTTGCTGGGAAATTCGCATCCTGGTTGGGAAGGGTTGACGATACATTTTGCCTTGGGTAATTCATCCCCTGGAAGATGATGGTCGGTGATACAAACCACAATACCTAAGCGGTTCGCTTCCGCGACCCCGGCTACACTTGCAATGCCATTGTCGACCGTAATGATGATGTCGGGGTTTTTATTTTCATACGCCTCACGTACAATTTCGGCGGTCAATCCATAGCCGTGTTCAAATCGATTTGGGACAAGGTAATCAACAATAGCGCCAAATTCACGTAATGCTCTTATGCCGACGGCGCAAGCGGTAGCGCCATCCGCGTCATAATCAGCGATGATCAAAATTTTCTTGTGTTCTTCTATTGCGTCTGCCAAAAGGGCAGCCATTTCCCGCACATTTTTGAAATGATCATAAGGCGTCAAGCGAGATAATTCTGTTTCGAGTTGCGATACGCTTTCGATGCCCCGTGCTGCATAGATACGCGCCAATACGGTATCTAGCCCATTGCTAACTAAAGCAGAGTGTGAGGGTGCAGAGACGGGGCGCTGCGAGATATTTACCATGCGAAAATGTAGTGCACGTTGCTAAATCTACGTTGAAGTGTGTATTAAACAATAATTTTACCACAGCGTTGCAAAACTTTAGCGCACAGATAGGGTGAAGTAGCGGAAAATGCCCCATTGGTCTAGAAATATGGCACACTCTTAACCGCAAATAACTCATTCAATAATCATAGTGCGAGCTTACGAACTGTTTGTTGGTTTAAGGTATACGCGCGCCAGACGGCGTAATCATTTCGTTTCCTTTATCTCCTTTGCGTCCGCCGCAGGTATTGCGCTAGGCGTTGCAACGCTGATCGTTGTCCTCTCCGTCATGAACGGTTTTCAAAAAGAAGTGCGTGATCGTATGCTAAGTGCAGTTGCACACGTGCAAATTAGCGGATACGGGAATTCATTGGCCAATTGGGAGGGCGTGGCTGACATTGCGAGAAAAAACGAACAGGTGGTCGCCAGTGCACCTTTTGTCAATGCACAAGGTCTATTGTCCTATAGCGATGCAGTACAAGGTGCAGCGATCCGAGGAATACTACCCGAGCAGGAAGAATCAGTCGCGGAATTTTCTCAACACATGGTCGCTGGGAGTGAGAAAAATTTACGCGCTGGTGACTTCGGCATTGTTCTAGGAACCGAACTCGCGCAAGTATTGAGAGTAAAGCTCGGTGACAAATTGATACTCATTGCGCCGCAAGGCCAGATCACACCGGCAGGCGTATTGCCACGAATGAAACAATTTACCGTCGTCGGAATATTTAAACTAGACCACTACGAATTTGACGCGGGTCTTGCGTTGATACACATGCGAGACGCCCAGGTATTATATCGAATGGGCGAAAATGTATCCGGCGTGAGATTAAAATTACGTGATCTACAGCAGGCCCCACGAGTTGCTCGCGAACTCGCAATGCATCTTCCAGAAGATACTTATGCAAGCGATTGGTCCGACTATAACAAGAATTGGTTTATCGCACTGCAAATAGAAAAGCGCATGATGTTTATCATTTTAGTTTTGATTGTGGCGGTTGCTGCGTTTAATTTAGTATCTACCTTGGTGATGGTAGTTACCGAGAAACAATCCGATATTGCGATTCTGCGTACTTTGGGCGCTACCCCGATTAGTATCATGAGAATATTTATGGTCCAGGGGATATTGATCGGATTTATCGGATCGGGATTGGGTGTTTTGGGCGGCGTTCTTCTTGCCGTGAATATCGACGTCGTTGTTCCATTCATCGAACATTTACTAGGTGTCCAATTTTTGGCGAAAGGCATTTATTACATTGCTGAATTGCCCTCCGAAGTCCATTGGCAGGATGTGACAATGATAGCGGTTGTTTCATTTGCATTTAGTTTATTGGCGACGCTCTACCCAAGCTGGAGCGCATCGAAGGTTAACCCCGCAGAGCAACTGCGTTACGAATAAGGCTATGCATATCGATAGTGGTGAGTTTTTCTATGTCTGAAATTAACGGTGCGGCTATTTCCTGTTCAAATCTGACTAAATCTTTCCGGCAAGGGAACGCGGAAATTAAAGTCTTAGCTGGCGTCAATCTCGTGGTAAAAAACGGCGAGCGCGTCGCCATCGTCGGCGCGTCGGGTTCTGGTAAAAGTACCTTGTTGCATTTGCTCGGCGGGTTGGATCGCCCCAATGACGGTGAAGTACGAATTCGAGGCGAGGATATCTTTGCGCTAGATGAAATACGTAAGTGTTGCCTACGGAACGAAAAGCTTGGTTTTGTCTATCAGTTTCATCATTTGTTACAGGAATTTTCTGCGCGGGAGAACGTGGCGATGCCACTACTTATTCGCGGAGTAGAAAAAGCGATGGCTTATAGTCAGGCGCAAGAAATATTGGTAAAAGTCGGTTTGGGGAATAGAGTCGATCATAGGCCAAGTGAACTGTCGGGCGGTGAGCGCAGCCGTGCGGCACTAGCGCGCGCTCTGGTAACGCGGCCAGCCTGTGTGCTAGCAGATGAACCCACGGGGAATCTAGATCAACATATAGCGCAACAAGTATTCGATCTCATGTTGCAGCTCAATCACGAGTTTGGCATCAGTTTTGTCATTGCAACGCATGACCCATTAATCGCGAAAAAAACAGACCGTACGCTGAGACTACACAATGGCATGCTTGTGGAAGAAACGCAGCACTAGTCTTGCGACTGTAGTTTTTTCAGGCGACTTGCTGCGTAACTGTCTCCCAATGCGGCTGCTTTTTGATACCATTTAATCGCTTCTTCAATATTTTTTTCTACCCCTAAACCATTTTCGTACATCACACCGAGATTGCTCTGCGCATCTTTTGCGCCTTGTTCTCCTGCTTTTTGGTACCACGTAATTACTTGCGAATAGTTTTTATCGATACTGTTACCTTGGAGATACATGCTACCCAAATTAGTTTGCGCACGTACCTCTCCTTGATCTGCCGCCTTGGTATACCACTTCACCGCTTCAGCGCCGTTGCGTTTTATCGTACTGTAGGCCCAGCCTAACGCCGTTTGTGCTTCAAGATCGTCCTGCTCAGCAGCTAAACGCAACCACTTTATGGCCTCGTCGGCGTTTTTATGCACGCCTTCAACGTAGAGATACATCTGTCCGAGAGCCTTTTGCGCTTTGATATGGCCTTGTTCTCCCGCGCGAGAAAGCCACTCAAGTGCTAGCCCGAGGTCCGGCTCTGTCCCTTCACCATTTTTATACATGAGAGCAAGATTGAATTGCGCACTCACGAAATTATTTTCTGCGGCCTTGTTAAACCATTCGAGTGCTTTGCTTAGATCTTGCTCGTCGCCCGTGCCATTTTGATACATAAGAGCAAGCTTGTATTGCGCGATTGCG
>CANMPU010000009.1 GCA_947499755.1 Betaproteobacteria bacterium
ATCGAGGTTCCGATACGGTAGAGGCACCACATCCGTTGGCATTGGGCCGGAACCGCGAACGTACGCCACGCCATCTTCGTTCGGTGCAAAACGTTGCGCATTGCGGAATACATCGAGGTCTTGCGCGTCCCCACTAATTCTGCCGTCAAGCGTCATAATATTGATCGGCTCAAGTCCATGGCGCTGGGCGACGGCGTAGTCATTAAAATCATGCGCTGGCGTAATCTTGACGCAACCGGTGCCAAATTCACGATCAACGTAGGTGTCGGCAATTACTCGGATTCTTCTATTCGTGAGTGGCAATAATACTTGTTCACCGACTAAATGTTTGTAACGTTCATCGTCGGGATGCACAGCAACGGCAACATCGCCCAGCATGGTTTCCGGACGCGTCGTCGCGACAACCAACGATTGCGTTGCGTCATCCGCTAGGGGATAACGTATTTCCCAAATCTTACCGTCTTCTTCTTCGCTGTCGACCTCAAGATCAGACACTGCGGTCATTAGTACCGGATCCCAATTTACCAAGCGCTTGCCGCGATAAATAAGCCCTTCATCGTGTAATTTAACAAAAACGTCGATGACGGCGCGCGACATGCGCTCATCCATGGTGAAATAACCTGACTTGTGACCTTCGCTGTCTGCATAATCCCAATTTGCCGAGACCCCGAGTCGTCGCATTTGCTGCGTAATCGTAGACCCGGATTGTTGCTTCCATTCCCATACCCGTTTGACGAATGCCTCACGCCCTAGGTCGTGGCGCGCCTTACCTTCAGACTCTAATTGACGCTCAACAACAATTTGCGTCGCAATGCCGGCATGATCGCTTCCTACTATCCAGTTGGTATTAAAACCACGCATACGATGATAACGAACCAGCACATCCATCAACGTCTGCTGGAACGCATGCCCCATATGCAAAGTACCGGTAATGTTAGGCGGCGGTAATTGAATACAATAGGACGGATTCAGAGAATTAGCGTCTGCTTTAAAATAACCACGGCTTTCCCACTCGGGGTACCAATAGCGCTCCACGCTTTCCGGTTTAAAGCTCTTAGGCAATTGCGCAGTCAAATCAGGCATGGCGTTTTGTGAATTCTCAGGAGCGATGTTTTCTAATTTCTCGCTATCCTCTGTGCTTTTAGTATGTTGAGGAATTGTAAATTTCGCTATCGTTTCTTTGATGCGTGTTTCGATGTCCATCGTTGCACCCTGAAGGGCACGCATCACGGATTGTTCCAAACTAGGCAGTATCTGGTCACGCAATACCGCCTCGGTTCTAGTATCCAGTTCATGCGATAGTTTCGTGTAAAGCTGGTGCTCTAAATTAACGCTGCCATCGTCGTGTTTTTGCGCCTCGAGTGCCGCGCTCGTTATTTCTGCGATTTGCTGAGGGTTAGCGACACGATGTTCTTCGACAATATCGGTTAGCGTAGGGATATCGGATGACTCTGGTTTGCTACTAACGACGATATCGGTCAAGACCGGGATAGTGGACCTAACGCCAGCAGTCACGTTTTTCTCGCCTCCCTGATGCTTCTTTAGGAGTTGATCCGCTTTACGTAATAGCGCGCTCTGCGTTTCTGCGTTCCCCGATTCGGATTGCTGATCGCCCATGCGCGCTAGTTTGCCACCGCTACGGTGCTCATATCGTGCGATTGTAACTCATAACCGCGGTCGCGATAAAATCGAAAACGGCTACGCGCAAATTGACGATCTTCGTTATCGAGACTGACGATTTCTATCAATCTTTGAAAACGACCAAAAAACGCCGGCTGGTCACTACATAGATTTATAAGGATATCGTCGTGCATAAATCGAGTAGCATCGTGATCAATAATGACGGGGGTAACCACAGACAATTTGTCCTCAACTCTGCAGTGCGGAATAAATCCGATCGGCGGGTAACTCCACAATAACTTATCTAGTTTTTCTGTGGTGGCAAGATTAGGGGTAAATACCAGTACACGCGATCCACGCGTTACTGCCTTAGCAGCCAGCACACACGCTGTTTCTAGCTTGTTTTCCGTATGCGTATAAAAATCTATTCTTGTCATAAACGAGATGGCGCCAATTATCTATTCGTGGCAGCCATGTGAATCAGATATTGGGTAAGTAACGGCACCGGGCGACCAGTCGCACCTTTTTCTTTTCCTGATTTCCAGGCGGTGCCGGCAATATCCAAATGCGCCCAATGGAATTTCTTTGTAAATCGCGAAAGAAAACATGCTGCCGTAATACTCCCCCCTGGCCTGCCGCCGATGTTTGCCATATCGGCAAAATTGCTGCTCAACTGTTCTTGATAGTCCTCCCACAGTGGCAGTCGCCACGCGCGGTCGCAGGCCTTGTCTCCTGCCGCTAATAGCTCGTTGGCAAGTTCTTCGTTGTTGCTAAAAAGCCCGGTTGCGACGTTGCCCAATGCGATAACACACGCTCCAGTCAAGGTTGCAATATCAATTACAATTTGTGGGTGATACTTTTCTGCAAAAGTTAGCGCGTCGCATAAGATTAAACGGCCCTCGGCATCTGTGTTTAATATCTCTATGGTTTGGCCGGACATGCTCGTCACGACATCACCAGGCTTTATTGCAGTCCCACTCGGCATGTTTTCACACGTTGGGACGATTCCGATCAGATTAATCGCCAACCCCATTTCCGCAACGGCTTGCACTGTACCCAGTACACTCGCGGCGCCGCACATATCAAATTTCATTTCGTCCATTTCACCTGCTGGTTTTAGTGATATTCCCCCAGTGTCAAAGGTAATACCTTTGCCAACGAGCACCACAGGTTTCTGTTGCTTCCCACCCCCTTGGTAGCTTAATGAAATAAGTTTGGGGGGTTCTTGGCTTCCCTGGGTGACTGCTAATAGCGAACCCATACCCAGGCGCTGCATGTCCTTTCTTTCGAGGATTTCAACTTTTAGTTTGTGAGTTTTTGCCAGGGCGCCTGCCTGCTGTGCGAGATAACTAGGTGTGCAGATATTACTCGGCAAATTTCCCAGATCCTTCGCTAATTCCATACCGCGTGCGATCGCTATCCCCTGCCGTAACGCACCCTCCGCCTTTTTAGCGTCGCGTAATGTCGCGATGCTAAAGCCGATTTTTTGCAACGCACCTGCTTTTTTTTGTTTGTTGCTCTTAAGTCGATCAAAACGATAGTGTGCTTCCTTGATCACCACCGCTGCGTGAGCAACCTTCCACTCAATGTCGCTGCATTTCACTGGATCATCGGTTAAAAGGAATATAGATTCCGTGACACCCGTTTGCATTAGTGCTTTTGTGGATGCGCGAACAGCGCTACGAAATGATTTTTGGCCATACTCGCCTTCTGCCCCCAAGCCAACGAGTAGCACGCGTTTACTCGCGAGTTTCGGCACATCGTAGAGCAATAACGTATTCCCTAATTTACCGTCCATGTCGCCTCTGGCGAGAATATTTTTGATATATCCTCCTGATGCGCGATCGATGCGTTGCGCAGATAGGCTGGTTTTACTTGAGCTGAATATCCCGATTACCAGGCACTCACTGCGTTGCTTTTCCGGGCTCCCTGTTTTTATGCTAAATTCCACAATATTCTCCAAATTGGTATATACCTGCAAAGGCAAAGTAAACCTAATTATCTACGTAGTCTTTGCATAGGTCAAAAATCCTCTACATATGATCTTCCAACGCTCACTACTACGAGAATTTAGCGGCAACGCGATTGGTGTGTTCTTTATTCTTCTTGCGATCACCATGACCGTCACTGTTATCCGCTACCTCGGGCAGGCCGCGAAAGGCAGTATTACTCAGGAAAGTGTACTAGCCTTGCTCGGGTTTACCATGCTGACCTACTTAAGTGTCTTGCTGGCGCTTACGCTGTTTATATCCATTCTCATTACTTTAGCCAGAAGTTATCGCGATTCAGAAATGCTGATATGGTTCTCCTCCGGCGTAAGCCTCGTTGCCTGGGTGCGTCCGGTATTGATATTTGCGGTGCCTCTTATCATCACTATTGCAGTGCTTAGTCTCCTGTTAGCACCATGGGCCCTAAACAAACGGGAGCAATATCAAGGGGAAATCGAAAGCCGTGATGATCTTGCGATTATTGCGCCTGGCGTATTTAAAGAATCCCCCAGAGCACAACGCGTGTATTTTGTGGAGCAAAGCTCCGGGGCTGAAAATGTTGTATCGAATATATTTGCACACTCGGTGCAGCATGAGCAATTAGGTACCATGGTCGCAAAAACTGGATTTCATACCATAGAGAAGAATGGTGACCGCTTTTTAGTATTGCTAAATGGGCGGCGCTATGAAGGCATTGTCGGCTCAGCAGCGTATAAAATTACGGACTTCGATCGTTATGCGTTACGAATCGAATCTGCAAAAGTCAAACTCGGCGTACCGTCAACGCAGTCAATTTCCACACGAGCTTTGTTACGCGCGCCAACTTCCATTAATTTAGGCGAGCTCGCGTGGCGCATAAGCATCCCTGTTAGCGCGATACTCCTTGCACTACTTGCAATTCCTTTAAGCTTTGTTAACCCACGCGCGAGTCGCTCTTTAAATTTACTGCTCGCGATATTAATTTATATTGTTTATAACAACCTACTAAGCGTGACGCAAGCTTGGATCTCTCAGGAAAAAATTCACTTCACCACTGGATTGTGGGTAGTCCACGCGCTAATGTTGATACTACTACTGGCGTTGTTCTATCGACGCCTGAGTGTGTACTCATTATTCAGGTTTAGGCTCAAAAAATGAGAACCATTCGACGTTACCTTGCGAGCCAGATATTAAACAATACCTTACTCGTTTTTATTGCGCTGCTGGGATTATTTGCCTTCTTCGATCTAATTCAGGAGTTGGGCGAACTCAATAAAGCTGACTACCGACTATCGCTTATTCTGCTGTATGTGCTACTAAGTGTGCCGAGCCATGTCTACGAATTATTCCCCATCGCGGCGTTGATCGGAACCTTGGTCGCGCTCGCGCAGCTGGCAAAGAGTTCTGAATTAACCGTTATTCGCGTTTCTGGAGCGTCAGCGGCTAGTATCGGGCTTGCGATTTGTGAGATCGGTCTAATATTTGTGATACTCGCGTTTGTCGTCGGAGAGTTTGTTGCCCCACCTAGCGATCGCGAGGCGCAACGTTTACGCCTAAAGGCAACTAGCACCGTCGTTGCACAACATTTTCGTTCCGGGCTGTGGATCAAGGACAAATCAAGTTTTATAAACGTTGAGCAAGTTTTACCGGATTCCTCATTACTCGCCGTTAAAATTTTTGAATTTGATTCGGATTACCACCTCCACTCTATCAGCCTAGCCGCGCAAGCGGATTATCAGGAAAATAATACGTGGCGCTTAAAAGAGATACATCAAACGCGTTTTACTCCGGGTAAAACCAGCGCAACCACAATCGCCGAAGCGTATTGGCGCTCGGTGCTCACGCCCGATATGTTAAATATATTACTCGTTGCCCCTGAAAAAATGTCGACGTGGAATCTCTATCACTACATAAATCATCTGAAGGTTAATAAGCAACAGGCGTCACAACATGAGATCGCCCTCTGGAGTAAACTGAACTATCCATTTGCGGTGCTGGTAATGATGCTACTAGCCTTACCATTTGCTTTCTTTGGTCCGCGGCACCATGGCGTTGGGCCCAAAGTGTTTGTTGGGGTTATGCTGGGGTTGGGGTTTCATTTTCTAAACCGATTGTCGGCACATCTCGGACTGATAAACCAGTGGTCGCCGATATTCAGTGCCATTATGCCGACACTTTTTTTTCTCTCGCTGACGATGGCAATGATGTGGTGGATAGAGCGACGCTAACCATCCGTGTTTCGGTCGTCGATCACGATAGATGTACCGAGCAGGCGATCATGTAAGAATTTCCTGTCTGAATCAAATATCGCCCAAATAAAACCTGCTCCCAATAATCCGACGGACGCGACTGCGAAAATAAAGCGAAATATCCCACGTTTTTTTGAAATTAATCTACCGCTGTCCTCGATCAATTTCAAACGCCATGCCTTCATCGCGACCGTCTGTCCACCATGCACCCAAAACCAAACAAAATAAGTACCGCATACAAACAGGAGCGCTAACTGGAACATGGGTCGAACGAAATCATTATCAAATTTTTGCGTAATGCCTACAAAGAGAAACCCTGACACCAATAATAAAGCGGCGAGAAGGAGTATCTCGTACATCATGCTTGCTAGGCATCGCCTTAATCCAGCGCGCCTTGGCGGCGCCGCTTTGGTAATATCATTCATAGATAGGCAAACTAAAAAATTTCATTATTTCCTAACCTGAATACGTTGCCCCACCGCAAGCCCTAAGATTTGCGCCGCATTTGCTTGATTCGCCGCAATTTCAATTAACCCTATGCTATTTTCATACCAAAATAATTCCCCGCAACTAACCAGTGAAAAAACGGGGCATAACTTACGACATGATTGGCGACTTCAATTTGCATATCGTGCGTTAAAGCATCCCGCGTTAACCCAGTTAAGGCATTACCGTAATGGTCAACATAGATTATCTCGCACAACATTCCAGCTCCAAAACTAACTTGCAAACTTTCAACTCTCTTTAGCTGCGTGTAAGGAGTATCTGCCGTTGCGATACGCGCAGCAATCGGCGCAAATAAATCTCTGCCATGAAACGACAGTGACTGCTCTTCCGCGTTGGAAACAATTTGCCATACTTCGCTATCGGCCGCTCTGCTTACGACTATCAACATTAAACCGTTATCCGGCCCAACAAACCATTGATCGTCAGCCCTAACAACCACCGCGGCACGCTCGCTACCAACTTGAGGATCGACGACGCTGAGGAATACGGTATCGTCTGGATATTGCGGTATAAGCGCGCACAGGAGATGCGCCGCGGCACGAACATTAAACGCTGGGACATCGTTGACTACATCTATCACTGGAACGGTCGGCGCGTAGTTCTTTAGCGTGGCGCGAATTTGTCCGAGATAAATGTCATTTGCGCCAAAATCGCTAAAGATGCCTATCATATGTGAATGCCACTCACCTCAACCACAGGTCTGACGAAAATTTATCCGCGCAGTCGCTACAAAACAAAAAAGCCGGGGTTCCCGGCTTTTCTTTTGCGTTGAGCGTAAAGATTATTCGCCTTTTGCCTCGACGCTAGCGGGCGTCTCCGGTCTATCCATTAGCTCAACTAATGCCATGGGCGCGTTGTCGCCATGGCGAAAGCCGAATTTTAAAATACGCAAATAACCACCGTTACGATTTTCGTAGCGCGGCCCAAACTCATTGAATAGTTTGGTGACGATATCCCTATCTCTAAGGCGGGAAAACGCCAAGCGACGATTTGCCACACTAGGCTTCTTACCCAAAGTAATTAACGGCTCTGCAACACGGCGTAGTTCCTTTGCTTTTGGCAAGGTCGTCTTAATGCTCTCGTGTTTAAATAGAGAGTTGGTCATATTGCGCAACATTGCCAAGCGATGGCTGCTGGTGCGATTTAGTTTTCTAAGTCCAAGTCCGTGACGCATAGTGATTCCCTTAAGATTTCTCTAGCCCGGCCGGTGGCCAATTTTCCAATTTCATACACAATGAAAGATCTCGTGCTGCCAATACTTCTTTAATTTCGTTTAACGACTTTCTTCCCAAATTAGGTGTCTTCAACAATTCTGTTTCGGTGCGTTGAATAAGATCACCGATATAGAAAATGTTTTCCGCTTTCAAACAATTTGCCGATCTAACAGTCAATTCAAGATCATCTACCGGGCGCAGTAAAATCGGATCAACCTGTGGCACTTTTGGTTGCTCTATATGAATCGGTGTGCCTTCAAGGTCTGCAAAAACAGAAAGTTGCTCCACTAAAATTCTCGCGGCATACCTAACCGCTTCTTCAGGATCAATCACGCCGTTGGTTTCAATGTCCATTATTAGTTTGTCATGATCCGTACGCTGCTCCACACGGGCACTTTCGACAGAATAGCTCACCCTTTGTACCGGGCTAAACCCAGCATCTAAAAGGATAGCGCCGATACCGCGACTATCTTCGCTCTTCGGTCTTGCCGTTGCCGGAACATACCCACGACCCTGCTCAATCTTAATCTGCATATCCAGCTTGCCACCCGCGACCAAATGAGCGATGACGTGATCCGGATTAATGATTTCGACATCATGACTGGCCTCAATGTCTCCAGCAGTCACGACGCCTTCACCTTCTTTTTTAAGATTCAAAGTGGCTTCTTCGCGATTGTGCATTTTAATTGCCAACCCTTTTAGGTTTAGCAAAATATCCACCACGTCTTCCCTAACACCGTCCAAGGTCGAGTACTCGTGTAACACGCCGCTGATCTTCACTTCTGTGGCTGCGTAACCGGGCATCGACGACAACAAAACACGACGCAGGGCGTTACCTAGCGTGTAACCATAACCACGCTCAAACGGCTCCATCGTTACCTTGGCATGTACCGGTGAAAGATTTTGAACGTCTATGATGCGCGGCTTTAGTAAAGTGCTACTTTGCATGGCAGGAATCCTCTAACAGGTTACTTGGAGTAAAGCTCTACCACCAAGGATTCATTAATCGTGGATGGAAGGTCACTGCGTTGCGGGTTATTTTTAAACGTACCCTTCAACGCTTTAACGTCAACCTCTAACCATTCCGGGAACCCTCGCTGTTCCGCAGCCTCGGCAGCTGCTTTCAATCGAAGATGTGGTTTAACTTTGTCGGCGACCTCGACGACGTCTCCGGCGCGTACGTGATAGGAAGGAACGTTAACTCGGTGGCCATTCACCAATATCCCATTGTGGCGTACAATTTGGCGCGCCTCAGAGCGGGACGCTCCGAATCCCATTCGAAACGAAACAGTGTCTAGTCTACTTTCTAAAAGCTGTAGCAGATTCTCGCCAGCGATACCGCGTTGCTTCTCCGCCATTTCATATATTTTCCGAAATTGACGCTCTAATATGCCGTAAATTCGTCGCAGTTTTTGCTTCTCACGCAACTGCGTACCGTAGTCTGACAGTCGACGAACTGCTTTTTGTCCATGCTGCCCAGGAGGATAGTTTCTACGCTCTACTGCACATTTATCAGTAAAACATTTCTCGCCTTTCAGAAACAACTTCTCGCCTTCGCGGCGACACTGGCGACACTTTGCATCAAGATTTCGAGCCAACGTGATCTCCTAAAACTAAATCCGACGCCGCTTTGGCGGGCGACAACCATTATGCGGGACGGGGGTAACATCAGAAATACTGGTGATCTTAAATCCCGCCGCGTTTAACGCGCGCACGGCAGATTCTCGGCCAGGTCCCGGGCCTTTAATCCTAACTTCCAAATTCTTAACTCCGCATTCCTGTGCCAATTTTCCAGCTTGCTCCGCAGCAATCTGCGCAGAAAACGGCGTACTTTTTCGCGAACCCTTAAACCCGCTGCTCCCCGAAGTAGCCCAAGATAAGGCGTTACCTTGACGGTCCGTGATCGTCACAATTGTATTGTTAAAGGAGGCGTGAATATGCGCGATGCCTTCAACAACATTCTTTTTTACCTTCTTCTTGGTGCGGGTACTAACTTTTGCCATAAAAATGTGGTCCTAAAATATCCGAGAGCTTATTTAGCGGCTGGTTTACTTGATGCGACACGAATTGCTTTCCTTGGCCCTTTTCGCGTACGCGCATTTGTTCGAGTACGTTGCCCACGCACCGGAAGTCCACGGCGATGCCGCAAACCACGATAACACCCTAGATCCATCAAGCGCTTAACATTGATCGAAACTTCGCGGCGCAGGTCGCCCTCGATCGTAAATTTGGCGACCAAGTCACGCAATTTATCGATATCGCCATCGGAAAGATCTTTTATCTTTGCGGCTCCGCTGACACCGGCGTCCACACAAATCTTGCGCGCGCGCGGGCGACCGATACCATAAATCGCAGTTAATGCGATTTCCGCGTGTTGATGATTCGGGATATTAATGCCTGCAATACGGGCCATGCGATTATTCCAATGCCATGAAAAAAAAGTACAATTATACCGTTTTCAATTACCCTCTACAATTAACCCTGGCGTTGCTTATGCCGAGGATCTTTGCAGATAACGCGCACAACACGCTTGCGCCTTACAACCTTACAGCTTCGACAAATCTTTTTTACTGACGCTTGTACTTTCATCGCCCCTCCTATGAGTCCTAACGATTCTGCTTACTATTTCGCCCTAAAGACGATACGCGCGCGGCTTAAATCGTAAGGCGTTAATTCCACCGTTACCTTATCGCCCGGAAGTATCCGTATATAGTGCATACGCATTTTTCCCGAGATATGTCCTAAAACAATGTGGCCATTTTCCAGCTTCACGCGAAACATCGCATTTGGGAGATTCTCCAGAATTTCGCCCTGCATCTCGATGGTATCTTCTTTAGCCATTTACTATCGAGTAGGGAAAACCCCTCCCTTAAGATTAGATTTCTTTAACAAGCTTTCGTATTGATGTGACATGATGTACGCCTGCACTTGACTCATGAAATCCATAGTGACCACCACAATAATCAGCAATGAAGTACCTCCAAAATAAAACGGCACATTCCATTTCAGTATCATGAACTCCGGCAACAAACACACCAACGTAATGTAAATTGCGCCAACCAAGGTTAAGCGCGTAATAATTTTCTCGATATATTTAGCGGTGTGATCTCCTGGGCGAATACCTGGAACGAACGCGCCGCTTTTTTTCAAATTATCCGCAGTTTCTTTTGGACTAAATACGAGCGCGACGTAAAAAAAACAGAAAAATACAATCGCCGTAGCATATAACGCCACATATATTGGCTGCCCAGGATGCAGTGCCGCACTAACATCTTTCAACCACGTCATATGCTCCGCGCTTCCTAACCAACTAGCCAGTGTCGCGGGAAACAGCACAATACTAGAAGCGAAAATAGGCGGAATCACACCCGCCATATTCAACTTAAGCGGTAAATGAGAGCTTTGCGCACCATAAATTTTTCGCCCCACCTGACGCTTTGCATAATTCACTAAAATTTTTCGCTGCCCGCGTTCGATAAACACGACTAAGGCCGTAACCGCAATAACAGCCGCGAACAACAAAAGCACCAAGGGAATTGAATAAGAGCCCGTACGAGCAAGCTCTAACGTTCCACTTACGGCGCTCGGCAGGCCAGCAGCGATACCGGCAAAAATAATCAGCGAAATACCATTCCCGATACCACGTTCCGTAATTTGCTCGCCGAGCCACATTAAAAACATCGTTCCGGTGACCAGAGTAAGCGCTGTCGTTAATCGAAAAGTAATTCCTGGCTCCAACACTAAGCCGGCTTGAGATTCAAGAGCAACTGAAATTCCCAATCCTTGAAATAACGCCAAGGCAACCGTGCCATAACGCGTGTACTGCGTAATTTTTCTTCGTCCAGCATCGCCCTCTTTTTTGAGTTGCGCAAAATGTGGCGAGATCACTGAAACCAGTTGCATAATAATAGACGCCGAAATATACGGCATGATCCCCAGGGCTAAAATCGAAAAACGCGACAGTGCCCCACCTGAAAACATGTTAAACATGTCTAAGATGCCGCCTTTTTGCGATTGGAACAACTCGGCCAGCCGGGAAGGATCAATCCCTGGCACCGGGATATGTGTCCCAATACGATAAACGACGAGCGCCGCAAGTAAGAAAAGAATCCGCTTCTTCAGATCCCCCATCTTACCTAACATACTCTGCGCTAATGTCGTATCAACCAAACCTAGCCTTGCTCCTCTATCGTTCCACCGGCCGCCTCAATTGCCGCCCTTGCGCCCTTGGTCACACCCAGCCCCTTTAAAATAACTTTGCGTTTTAGCTCGCCCGAAAGAATTACTTTCGCCACCTGAGCTGCTTGCGGCACAATGTTGGCCTGCTTCAAAACCATAATATCGATAGTGTCAGCACCTAATTTAGCGAGGTCCGATAAGCGAACCTCGACAGTATTCTTTTTCTTAAGCGAAACAAAACCGCGCTTCGGTAACCGCCGCTGTATCGGCATCTGACCACCTTCAAAGCCAACCTTATGGAATCCGCCAGTACGCGATTTCTGCCCTTTATGGCCGCGCCCCGCCGTTTTTCCCAACCCACTACCGATACCTCGGCCAACACGTCTCTTGGCGTGTTTCGCTCCAGCAGCAGGTTTAATGTCATTTAATCGCATCTAATTCCTCAAACTCTTCCGTTTGGATTATCCACAATTCACTTGGACGTTTCGTATCTCACGAGATAACTCGCCTTACCGATCAAGCCACGATTCGACGGCGTATCCTCAACTTCAACTGTATGATTAATGTGGCGCAAACCCAAACCACGAATACACGCCCTATGATCACTCCGCGTTCCGATAACGCTTTTCAAAAGAGTGACTTTGAGTTTTCCGTTTTTTTCCATACCGAATT